>CAZVKP010000562.1:0-2348 GCA_964627635.1 uncultured Calditrichaceae bacterium
GGGTTCGAATCGGATACGCGCTACTGAATATATGTCCCCGGTTGTTTCCGGGGATGTTTCATTTTAGGGGTTTAGGCCGTCCCGCCAGATCGGGGTGATACGAAATGACATCCCATGTTCATTACTTATTGTTTTGTGATTGCCAAGGTTTCTTATTTACCACCGTATCAATTATAATTTATGAATTCTGCTGCCACTTCTTCCGGTGTCTTATCAATCATGGACTCACCATGAAAACGTTCAAAAAAGGTGATGTCGTTTCTGTAATATGGAGTAAATACCGGTCGGGTGCAGATTTTAAGAATACACGGCATTGTGGCTCCCGGTTGGCTGTTTATCGATGATGATAAAATGACCAAATTAAAGCTGTTATGTTCTATGTGATGATAGAATTTTAATATCTTTTGAATGCCATCTGCAAAATCCCACAGCATATCATCAGTTAATTCAATGTAAGTTTCACCGGTGCCCATTAAACCGTTTACTTCATTGAATCCCGTGGGAGCAAAAGGTGTGAAAAAGAAGCTGTGTTCGGTTTCAAATAAAAATCGCGGTCCGGTTTTCTCCTGTTTTTGTAGTATTTCCCAGTAACTTAGATTATGTTTTTTTCGAAAAGCCTGACCGGCGTTAAGTAATTGTTTGTGAAAATTAGTGGGTATGGGATCGAGAAAAGGCTGCAAATGTGGGTGAAGAATACTGCTTCCTGCTGGTAACAGATAATTTCCGTTGATCGATGGAAATAGAGTTTCTTTATCCTCTTTTGCACAAACTTGAAAATATATGCGGCACGCCTTCAATACATTAAAGATCAGTTCTTCCGTTAAATCCTGAATGGCGGTGTAATGTTGCTTCGAAAAGATACATACGCCGCTGTATTTTCCAAATCCGGATAAATTGGGAAAAAGTAATGACTCACCAACTTTAATGCGACCTTTCTCGTAAATGCTTTGGGGCATCATAGGTGTTTGGTTTTCAACCTTTCCTTCACAGAAAAAGCACGGTTTGGACTGAGTAACAAATTCATCAAGAGGTTCTCCTTCAGGAACCTTGTCCAATCCTTTTGGTTTGGTGATACGCATTGTATATCCTAAAAGCGGATCTGTACGGATTTCAATCTCTTCTTTCGTTAATTTGAATTCTTTTAGGGGATTTCTTATTTGGGCAATCACTTTTTTAGATTGGAATCGAATCTCAGACATAAATTTTCCTTTTGCTGTTTAGTTAAATTTGCCAGCATATAAAAACAACCCGAATACTTTCGATTTCCTCAATTAATTATTTCTTATTTCTCACTTCACCAATCGGCATAAAACTTAGATCGAATCTATCAGCATAACTCAGCAGATTACCCCGTTCTTTTCTGTCCACGATAAACACCAAACCAATTCCCATGTTGAATGTTTGCCTTATGTCGTCCTCAGGTATCTCACCGGTTTCTTGGATGAGTCTAAAAATTGCCGGGATAGTCCAACTGCCCCATTCAAAATGTGGTTTTAATCCGTCTGGTAATACTCTAATTGTATTTTTAAATAATCCACCACCGGTGATATGTGCCATTCCTTTAATGGGGAAATTTTCAGTTAATTCTTTAATAATCGGATAATAGTTCAGGTGTACTTTGAGCAATTCATCTCCCAGAATGTTGCCAATTTCCAGAATTTCATCCTGCGGATTATATTTGGAAAATAATACTTTTCGGGCAAGAGAATATCCGTTCGTATGCAATCCATTGGAAGCTACCCCTATAATGGCATCGCCTGCTTTGATATCCCTTCCATCGATAATTTTCTCTTTTTCGACTACTCCCACTATGGTGCCCGCCAGATCGTATTCACCCGGTTGATACATATCCGGCATCTCCGCAGTTTCCCCTCCAATCAGGGGCAACTGTGCTGCTTTGCAGGCGGTGGTAAAACCCCGGATGATCTGTTTATAGACTTCCGATTCCAGTTTTCCGCAGGCGAAATAATCCAGGAAGAACAGGGGAGTGGCGCCACAGACTGCAATGTCATTGATACAGTGATTCACCAAATCCTGTCCAACAGTATTGTGCCTGTTCATGATCATGGCAACTTTAAGTTTGGTGCCAACACCGTCAGTGCTGGAAATGAGCACAGGCTGTTCAAATTCATTGACAGGAAATTCATAGAATCCCCCAAATGCACCGATGTTTTTCAGCACACGGGAATTGTGTGTTTCATTGATCAACTTCTCCACATCTTTCAAAGAAGTTTCGGCTTTCTGAATATCAACCCCTGCTTTTTGATATGTATATTTATCGCCCATAATTTTCCTTTTTGAAATTTACAAAAATATATGTTTGATCTTTTGGATTTAATCCAATTTCA
>CAZVKP010000563.1:0-2345 GCA_964627635.1 uncultured Calditrichaceae bacterium
TCATGTAATTGGCAGCCCCGGCAGAAGTCGCATCATACATTATAATGGGAAGTCCGAAACTCGGAGCCTCGCTTAAGCGCACATTCCTACCAATAATGGTTTCAAAAACCTTGTCTTTAAAAAATCCTCTCACCTCACTGGCAACCTGATTACAAAGATTTAAACGGTTATCATACATGGTTAATAGCACACCATCAATTAACAAATTCTCATTCAAATGTTTTTGAACCAATCGGACTGTATTTAAAAGTTGGCTCAACCCCTCAAGTGCATAATATTCACATTGAATAGGTATCAGCACAGCGTTCGACGCTGTAAGCGCATTTAGCGTTAAAATTCCTAATGAAGGGGGACAATCGATCACAACATACTCATATACATCATTAATTTCTTTAAGCGCTTCTTTAAGTAATTGTTCTCTGGCTATTACTTGCACTAATTCTACCTCCGCCCCTACCAGATTTATGTGGGAAGGTAAAATTTCCAAATTCGGTACTTTAGTAGACAAGATGGTGTCTTTAATGGATTCCCGATTGACAATCACATCATAAATGCTGGATTCCAGAGAACGGGCGTCAATACCTAAACCTGAAGATGCATTTGCCTGAGGATCAATATCAATTAATAAGGTTTTTTTTTCTGCCACCGCCAAACAAGAAGCTAAATTAACTGCCGTTGTGGTTTTTCCTACCCCACCTTTTTGATTCGCAACCGCAATAGTTTTAGACATGAAATTTCATATTCCTTATTTGAGCTTTTGAATTTAAATTTCAACCCTTCCAAAATCAAGGTTTTTTAAAACGGTCTATAGCACTATTTTATAACTTATTGATATTTATAATGTTAATTAATATTAGACAGTTTATCTATATGCCACAAATTTTTTACCCCAATAACAAAAATCAATACTTCAATGACCAAAAACAATTTTAAAATCACATAAAAAACAGGCTGTCAAGATTTTGAAATCATAGAATAAATCCATTAAACTAAATTTAAGGAATTATAACTGATCCGGTGTGATGTAATCCCCAAATTTTTGCTGCGCTTCAACTAAACGCTCCCGTTGAGCAATCAGTATTTCCGAAACTTCCGGCGGTGCTTCTTTTGTCTTTTTGTAGATATTTAAAATTCTTTCCAATTTCCTTAAATTTTCCGGGATTCTGATTGTAAATTGGCGGAGATAATCTTCCCTGCCATATTCTTTATTTAAAACATTTTTAAAAAGCGGTTTTAGATCTTCGTACCTGGGTATTCGCCCGGTAGGTGTTGTAATGGCTTCCACATCATGATGTACTCGTAATTCCATCCACTTATACCAGACTTGTTTATCGGTTTTAGCATTCAGAAATTTCCCACTCTCATCTAACAGAAAATAGTTCACATAAAATATTTTTGGTGGATTTTTCAGGTCTTTCCCAAAACTAATATTATTTTCAATATACCTCCCAATCGGAATCGAAAGGAAATCGAGATTGGACATGGGATTAAATTTTCTCACGCCCTCTTTGCCTAAGGTCGCTGCAGTTGTTTCCGATTCCAAAGCTGCCCCTTTCGTCACAATGCCGTGAATCCAATCAAATGATTCTTCCACAGGTACCGAGGTGTCAGCATCCCTTCCGCCGTAAACAATACCACCGACATGCACTCCTTCCGGATCATGAGCTGCGGGATCCAAATTCTCCATGGCATCCAACGATATGGTAAAGCGACCATTTGGATGAGAGGGTGGAATTTCTACTCCATTTTCATCCGTCTTCCCCGCCCACCATTCTCCTGAATGGTTAACGCCCCTTTGCGGTAACCTCTCTTCTTTACCCACCCAATATGCCTGCTTATCGGGTGTTATTAGGATATTGGAAAATATCACCTCGTTGGGACTATGCAATGCCTTCCATTGAATGGGATCATCCTTAGCATTCACCCCCGTTATAATTCCGAATATCCCTTTCTCAACATTCACTGCCTTTACATCTCCATTTTTCTTGCGCAGATAGGCAATATCGTCCCCTACAATTGTTTCACCTTCCATCATTGCAGTGGAGGTTTTTCCACACATGGATGGAAACGCACCGGTAAAATATGTAGTTCGGTTGTTGGGTCCATGTACACCCATTACCAGCATATGCTCAGTTAACCAACCTTCCTGGGAGCCGCGTTTAATTGCCAGACGCATTGCTAATTTTTTCAAACCGATGGTGTTGCCGCCATATTGTGTATTGGTTGTGTACACAATTTCATCATATAGGTCGATATAAATTCTTCTCTTATCCAGATTTTTACTGGTTTTTCGCTCATCCAGTCTACCCTGTGAATGCACAAATTTAAAAAAGCGGGCATCACTC
>CAZVKP010000564.1:0-1062 GCA_964627635.1 uncultured Calditrichaceae bacterium
GGTTTTTTAATTTATCGTATCCATCTTTGGAAAAATAAATGTAATCTGCCATTTTCACTCCTTGTTAATTTTGAACCTTTCTTCTTCTCATTATCCCCTCAACACGTTCAACATTTAACATTCCTTTAACTTTGCTAATACCGTTAATTACACGCGTCAAATGAGGTAGATTTTTTACTTCAACTATCAATTTTCCGGTTACCAGTTTATCTTTGGTTTTTAAATCCACATGGATAATATTTGTATTTTGAGAAGAAATTGATTGCGTAATATCTCTTAAAAGGTTAGGTCTCTCTTCCCCTAAAAGCGAGAGTTGAACTTTAAAGTGTTCTTCTACTTCAACTGTCCAGTTTACTTCAATGGTTCGGTCTTTTTTTTCGATCAGGCGTTGGATATTCGGACAGTTTTTTCGATGAATAGTTACACCTTTACCCCGCGTTACGTAACCGATTATATCATCCCCCGGAACCGGTTGACAACATTTTCCGATATGCACAACAATATTATCCACACCTTCTACCTGCACAGCAGAATGCTTGCGGCTCCGGCGAAGAATTTTTTCAATTAAGTTATTTTTAGGTTCACTGAGTTTTTCATCCGAGAGAGCTGAGAATATTTTTTCAACCGCAATTTCGCCTCTCCCGATTGCAGCTTTCAAACTTTCGATATCATCAAAATGTAATTTTTGGGTAAGTTCATTTGATTTTTCATCGGTCAGTTTGAGGTTGTAGCGTTTAAAGTATTTTGTTAAAATCTCTTCGCCTAATTTTACACTGTGTTCAAATTGTACTTCACGTAGATATTTCCGGATGTGATGACGAGCCTTACTTGTTTTAACGAAGGTGAGCCAGTCCTGGTTTGGATGTTGATTTTGACTGGTAATTATTTCAATCTGTTCGCCGCTGTGAAGCTCTGCTTTTAATGGCACAATTCTACCATTAACTTTTGCACCAATACAATGCATTCCGATATTGGTATGAACCGCAAATGCAAAATCCACCGGGGTTGCCCCTCTCGGTAACTTTATTACATCTCCATTGGGTGTAAAGAGAAAAACTTCAT
>CAZVKP010000564.1:1072-2334 GCA_964627635.1 uncultured Calditrichaceae bacterium
GACGTGTGCTCTTCCGATCTGAACAGATTAATTTTCAAGCTGTCCAAAAAATCTTTGGCATTAACGGTTTCGCCATCATCATACTGTTCAAGAAGTTGTCTTACCCACCCCAATTTGTCATTAATGTCATCTTTGGTTTCAATCGATTTTCCTTCTTTGTATCGCCAATGAGCAGCAATACCCATTTCAGCAATTCGATGCATATCCCATGTGCGGATCTGAACTTCCAACATGCGGCCAAAATGATCGACCACAGTTGTGTGCAGTGACTGATATCCATTAAATTTAGGCATGGCAATGTAATCTTTAAATCGTTCATAAACCGGAATAAAGAGATTGTGTATGATGCCCAATATGTAGTAACATTCAGCTACTTCATTAACAATAATTCGGATTGCAAATAGGTCGTAGATTTCTTCCAGTGGTTTATTCCGGATCTGCATCTTTTTATTAATACTGAATAAGTGTTTGGGGCGTCCCTGAACTTCCGCATCAATCTTATGGTTTTTAATTTCCTTTATAATCGGTTCAAGAGTTGTTTGAATGTATTTTTCTCGCTCTTCCCGCTTTTCGTTCAATTTCCTGGCAAGTTCTGTATAAGATTTATTATTAGTAAATTTAAATGAAAGATCTTCCAATTCACTTTTTAGTTGTGCCATCCCGAACCGATGGGCTAACGGGGCATAAACATCTCGCGTTTCCAGAGCGATTCTCATTCGCTTCTTGGCAGCGACATGCTGTAACGTTCTCATATTATGTAATCTGTCGGCAAATTTGATTATAATGACTCTAATATCCTTTGCCATAGATAACAACATTTTTCGAAATGTTTCGGCTTGTCGTAACTCGAAGCTCAGAGATTTTCGTCCACTGATTTCACTTATTTTGGTGACACCATTTACCAGATTTGCAATGTCTTTACCAAATTCCTCCTTCAAATCATCAATACTGAATCCGGTATCCTCAACTACATCATGTAACAATCCCGCAACAATGGTGGTGCTATCCAATCGAAATTTAGCTAAAATTTCAGCTACATTCAGACAGTGTTCAAAATATGGTTCTCCGGAATACCGATATTGATCCCGATGTGCCCAGATTCCAAAACGAAAGGCTTTTTCCAGTAACTCCTTATTGCAACTGGGATTATATTGGCATACCTCTTCCATCAAGTTGAGAAAAGAATTATGGTATTTAGTCAATAAATTATGATATTTTTTATCAGTTTCATCAATTCTAAGCATAGAGCAATCTTTGCTTAA
>CAZVKP010000565.1:0-2333 GCA_964627635.1 uncultured Calditrichaceae bacterium
ATATTGGCGTGACTGGAGTTCAGACTGTGCTCTTCCGATCTATTTTTATAAAATTCTACTACATGTTCCTACTCCATTCATCTCCCCCCTCTAATGAATGTATGGACCAGGGATATGGGGAGTGAGTTGGTTTGGTTAATATCAATGAATATGTAATATTATTCATTTTGCTGAGCAAAGTGTTCAATCACTTTAATTTTTTAAATGGAAATGTATTTCAAATGTTACTTACCTAATCACAATCTTTATCTGCCGTGTTAAGTTCATAAATAACTCATTCTAGTGACCACAATGGAATATAACCCGTCTGCTTAACAATCATTTGTCCTTCCGGGCTCAATACCCAGTCAATGAATTCTTGTCTTATGCCTTGAGGTTTTCTGATCGTGTATAAGTAAAGGTATCTCGATATGGGATACAGGTCATAGCGAACATTTTCTTTGCTGGGTGGAATACCATTTACCTGGCAGTAGGTTTCTGGCGGTCCATACGCAATACCCCCATAGCCAATAGCCGCACTATTGTTCAATACTTCATCAACAATTTGTTGGGTTGTGGGAAGCGTAATTGCCTTTTCAGTGTAAGGCTCGCCCTCCAAAATATGTTCTTTAAAATATAAATATGTTCCGGAGTTGGGTGGGCGGATGATTACCTCGATCTCCTGATCCCAACCTCCGATTGTCAGCCAATCGATTATTTCACCGGTAAATATTTGCTTTAATTGTTTCAGCGTTAAGTCCTTGATCGGATTAGACGGATGAACATAAATACTTAAGGCATCTTTGGCAATGATTGACGATACACCTATTCTTTGATAACGCTCCGCCAATTGACTAACTTCGGTTGGTTTCAATGGCCGGCTGGCGGAACAAATATCAATCTCGCCGTCAATCAGGCTTTTTATACCGCTTCCGGTTCCACCACCTTCTGTGTAAATGGAAATATCAGGATTTTTTTTCATGTATTCCTCGGCAAGTTTAGCCATGAGAATACGCATGGTATCGGAACCTTTGATTCTGATTTTTGACTTCTGCGGAGATGGTTGTAAACTGCAACCGATTATAACTAATATCGCAAAGATTACGGTAATAAAAAGCTGTTTCATCGTTTTTCCGCAATAGTTTGCAATCGAATATTAATGTAAGGAGTTCCCGGATACCATTTAGGTTCGTTATCGCTCATTGCCAGAATATTGCAAAGTGCAGAGATGACTTTGGTATGTTGCAAAGCGGCGCTGAAATTCATGGGTTGTGTTAAATCATCAAATGGGGTGTGGTAAGTATTATTAAACCAGGTGACCATCAGTTTGGTTGCCTCTTGTCTTGATAAATGTTTAAAATCGAGACCTTCCATAACCAATATGGATGGAATGCCGGACTGCGCGAATGCAATTTGATCTGAATGAGCAAAAGATTCGGTAGTTTGGAATTTTGATGGTAAAGTAGATAATTGAAGGTCCATTTGTGCAGCCACATTTTCCAAATACTCTCCCAATGTTGAAAATTCTGCTCCCACTCCCACAATACTTTTAAATTGGTCAAACATTGCTAATCCATCCACATTCACATTGGCAATGGTTTTATGCAGTGGCACTATAGGATGGTCCAGGTAATAACGGGAGCCCAACAGCCCTTTTTCTTCCCCTGTTACAAACAAAAATATAATGGATCGTTTGTTTTTTATATAAGTTGTTGCGAAAACTCTTGCGATTTCCAATACTGCGGCAACCCCCACCGCATTGTCAAAAACGCCGTTATAAATGGCGTCACCATTAACCGGTGGCCCAAGACCCAAATGATCATAATGGGCGGAAATGATAAGGTAAGTATTTTTCAAATCCCGGTTTTTTCCGGGAAGCATTCCAATCACATTTCGGTCCACAAAATCTTTTTCAATGAATTCTCCTTTAAATGAGATATTCTGATTTAATGGAAAACTTTTAATGGTATGAGATTTATCCATGCTTAAAATATCATTCAGTGAATATTTTGACTCATCGAACAACATACGGGAAGAAGAGGGTTTTATCAAAATACTGAGATGGCTGGTAACGGAGTAAGCAAGCCGAACATCCTCAAAACCAAATGCAAGTTTCCATTCCTGCCAGGATTTTTCATCCGGGTTATTCGGATTAGGAATCATAATGCTGCCCAATGCACCACGGGAAATTGCCAGGCGTTGTTTTGCCTCTGCCAGTGAATAAATAGTGGGATCTTCACCGGCAAAATAGGTAGAATCATTCGATCTGGGCTCGCCGGATAAATACACAACCACTTTACCTTTTGCATCAACAGATTGATAATCGTTATAATCAAATTCCGGGGCAATTATGC
>CAZVKP010000566.1:0-2322 GCA_964627635.1 uncultured Calditrichaceae bacterium
TTTATACTTTTTATTTTTTATTATTACACTCTGCGGAGCAAAGGATACAATCATTTAAAACATTATTCAGACCCTTTATCATCCTGTCTAACAATATCTGCGCCCAACTCTTCTAATTTCTTTTCAATAGCTTCATAACCTCTATCAATATGATAAACCCGATGAACGTCGCTTTGACCCTCTGCAGCCAATGCAGCCAATACAAGTGATGCTGATGCCCGTAAATCGGTGCTCATCACCGGAGCGCCTTTTAGTTTGCATTTCCCCTTTACAAATGCCGTATTATTCTTCATTACAATTTCTGCGCCCAGCCGTATCAATTCCGGTACATGGGTGAAACGGTCGGTGTAAATTGTATCGGTGACCATACTGCTTCCTGCCGCCTGAGTCATCAGAGCAATCCATTGGGCCTGCATATCCGTTGGAAAACCAGGATAAACCGAAGTTGTGGCATTGACCGGTAATAAATCCTTATTTCCATTGATCTTAATCGTATTTTTCTTCAGCTCAATTACTGCCCCTGCTTCCCGAAGTTTCTCTATTACCTCAATAAGGTGGTTCGGGTCACAATTTCTGAGAGTCACATTACCGTTAGTGATTGCTGCACCAGCAAGAAAAGTAGCGGTCTCAATGCGATCCGGAATTATGGTATAGTTGGTGTTTCGAAGTCCGGGAACCCCCTCAATTTGAATAAATTTCGTTCCCAAACCCTCAATTCTTGCACCCATACTTTTTAAGAAGTTTCCCAGATCAGCAATTTCGGGCTCACTGGCAGCATTCTCAATACTGGTTTGTCCCTCTGCTAAAACCGCTGCCATCATAATATTACCGGTAGCGCCCACACTTGGAACATCCAGAGAAATATGATTTCCCTGTAAACCATCACTTTGCGCTAAAATATAGCCGGTCTCCAAATCTATTTTTGCACCCAGTTTTTTCATTCCTTTTATGTGAAGGTCAACTGGTCTGGGCCCCCATGCACATCCTCCAGGTAATGAAACCCGTGCTTTTTTAAATCGAGCCAGTAAGGGACCCAATGCATAAATGGATGCCCGCATGGTTTTTACCAATTCGTATGGGGCTTCGGGATAATCTGCTGATGTAGTGTCAATAAGGAGTGTATGGTCGGTGAAATCAATTTTGGCGCCAATCACTCTCAATAGATTAGACATGGTTCCGACGTCCCGTAATTTTGGGACATTTTTTAGTTTATATTTCCCGGGAGCGAGGAGGGTCGCCACCATAATTGGAAGTGCGGCATTTTTTGAGCCACTGATCTCAACTGTTCCTGTTAATGATTTTCCACCCTGGATAACAAATTTGTCCACTGTTTTCTCCGATATACTTAATTTTTTAAATTATAGATAAGGCGTAATTTATTCATTGGTGTGTTTTGTTGCACCTGCGGCGGCTTCATTTAATAATTGTTTTGCACTCTGTAATATTGAATCGCTTATCTCTGTACCGCCCATTAACTTTGCGATTTCCTTTACCCTTTCATTATCATGTAAAGACACCACGTTTGTAAAAGTTCGTCCATTGTCTGTAAATTTTTCGACCCGGTAATGGGCATTTCCGAAGGAAGCGATTTGCGGCAAATGGGTAATCGTCATAATTTGATGGGAATTTGATAATTCCTGAATACTTTTCCCGACTGCCAGTGCAATTTGACCGGATACACCTGCATCAATTTCATCAAAAATTAGCAGCGGAATATGGTCGATTTCTGCTAAGATGTTTTTCAGTGCCAGCATAATTCGTGAAATTTCCCCCCCGGAGGCAATTTTAGTAAGTGGCTTAAAATCCTCTCCGGGATTTGGTGAAATGTGAAATTCAATTTGATCGACTCCGGCTTCATCTCCATAATAGAATTTATCATGTTGTTTAAAAATCCCCGTTGCATCTTCCAGCCAATCAAAGTCAACCTTAAACCGCGTTTTCGGCATGCCGATTTTGTTCAGAAGATTCATTACTTCCTTCTCAAGTTTGATAGCTGCTTTTTTTCGAGCTTCCGAAAGCTGAAGAGCACTATGCGTATATTTTTCTCTGGTTTCCTGGTAATTTTTTTCCAATTTTTTTAGTTCAAAATCAAAATTTTCTTTTAGTTGTAATTCTGAATTTATTTTATCCCGGTACGCCAAAATTTCTTCGATACTCGATCCATATTTTTTCTTCAACGAATAAATTGTCGACAGTCGTTGCTCTATCTCTTCGAGGCGGGCTGGGTTATATTCTAATGAACTTTGAAATTCTTCCACACTGCGGGAGGCTTCTTCAATGATGATCTTGGCAGCGGAGAATTCTTGATAAATGTTTTTTATA
>CAZVKP010000567.1:0-2311 GCA_964627635.1 uncultured Calditrichaceae bacterium
AGCAACCCATCCCTCCAGCCAACACAGCAGGGATGAACATATCCGGCAGCCTGCTTGAATGAATATAATGAAAACTATGGGTAAATTCAAATTTGATGATTCGGACACCTTCCCGGAAGCTGAGAGCTTCCGGGAAGGTAGATACAATCAAGATTTTCCCGCGATCTTCTTCGCCAATTTAACGAAGAAATTATTTTGCAGATTGTCCACGTAGCTCCTGTCTGCCGGACGTTTAATTATATCCCCGTAAGTGGGATAAATATGAACCATCCCGCTGATTTTGGAGAATTTTACACCCAGTGATTTAGCGAGCTGTGCTTCGTGCAACAGATCCGCCGCCTGATTGCCCAGAATATGAATCCCCAGTAGTTTCCCTTTTCGGTCGGTAATAAACTTGCTCATTCCCACATCGGCAACATCGGTTCTGGGGCGGTCCGCATGATCGTAATTGAATTTATATATCCGTATTTTGTCGCCATATTTGTCGCGGGCTTCGTTTTCGGTGATTCCGGCGTGAGCCAACTCCGGATTGGTGAAGGTTGCCCAGACCACATTATCGTAATTTACTTTCTTTTTTATGGGAATAGGCAACAATGCATTTGGTATCGCAATTGTGGCATGATACTCTGCAATGTGACTGAACTGGTAGCTGCCAATCACATCTCCAATGGCATATATATTTTGAGCAGAAGTTTGCAGTTTATCATTTACTTTAATTCCTTTCGGTGAATAATCAATGCCGGCATTTTCCAAATCAAGTCCTTCGATATTCGGTCTGCGACCGATTGCAATCAGCACAGCATCCGCAGTCATGTCACTTTGTTGATTGTTTTCATTCTTTACCGTAACCTGTATTTGTTCATCTTTCTTTTCGAATTTAATCGCCTCTCTATTTGTTAATAGACGGACACCTTCTTTTTTCAAAAGGTCCATAAGGAGATTTACCAGTTCCGGTTCATCTCTGCTAAGAATACGGTCAGACTTTTCTATCAATGTAATATTGACCCCCAGGCGGTTGAGTGCCGCCGCCATTTCGGTTCCAATCGGTCCTCCCCCCAAAACAATCATGGATTGGGGAAGTTCTTCCAGTTCAAAAAGATTTTCGTTCGTTAAATAGGTGATGTTCTCTATACCCTCAATTGAAGGAACAAAAGCATGTGAGCCGGTCGTGATAATAAATTTTCCGGCAGAAACGCTTTTTCCGTTCACCTGAATTTCATGGGGATTTAGAAATTTTGGTTCACCTATAAAAACATCGATTCCCTTCTGCGCCATCACTTCCGGCGTTTCCCCGGCATAAATTTTTTGAATGATGGAACGAACGTGAGTCATCACATTTTTGTAACAAAATTGGTTTTGTTCATTACTTTCTATACCATACTTTTTAGAATTTTGAATGAGATGGGCAACTTCCGCAGATTTTATTAAAGCTTTGCTGGGGACACAACCATACCAGGTGCAATCGCCACCCAATTTATCCTTTTCTACAATAGCGGTTTTTTTGCCCAAACCCTTTGCAATACCTGACGCTGCAAATCCACCGGCACCGCCCCCTAAAATAATTAAATCATAATCGAATTTACTCATAGAACTGCCTCCTGACCCGATTCATTCACTGAATTATTTTCTTGCGGGATTTTTTCGCCTTTTCGCTTTTTTATTTTCTTATAAACGGTTGGTACAAACATTAATAATATAAATAATCCGAGTGCCACGAAAAACTGGACTGATAGAATATTATCCAGTGAATCACCTAAAGTTGCATTGATAAATCCTCCCGGAATCATTCCGATGAAAGTTGCCGGCGCATAATGCCTGAATTTAACTTTTGATAAGCCGGCGCCAAAATTAAGTGCATCATACTGAAAGAGAGGTATGAGCCGCATAAACAGAATAATTTTGAATCCGTTTTCTCCAATACTATCATCAAATTTCTTTATGCGACCTTTATGCAGCCAATCGAACCTTTCGATAAAGTCGCGCCCCAGATAACGGGCTACCAGAAAAGAAAGACCTGCTCCAAAAGTCGCTCCCAGCAGGATTAGCAAGGTTCCCCACCATTTACCGAATGCCAAGCCACCGGCAAGGGACATGATGCCCACCGGAATTACCAGAACAACCCCGCGAAGTGCGTAAAGCAGCACAAAAATGAGCGGAGAGATAATACCGAATTGTAAAATAAAGTCTTTGATTTTGGTTGGCGTAAAATTAGATAAATTCAAGGAGGTTAATCTGAATACCAGAAATATTGCAATGATTATGGTTGCTAAAATACTAAGTTTTATCAATAACTGTTTTTTGTTTGATTTTT
>CAZVKP010000568.1:0-2308 GCA_964627635.1 uncultured Calditrichaceae bacterium
AGGTGCTGGATGCCATGGACCTGGAACGGGAACGTGGCATCACCATAAAGGCGCATTTTATCCGCATGGATTATGAGCATCCCGACGGAAACAAGTATATCTTCAATTTGATCGATACACCGGGTCACGTGGATTTCTCATATGAGGTTTCCCGGAGTTTGGCAGCGGCTGAAGGGGCACTGCTGCTAGTGGATGCCGCCCAGGGTGTGGAAGCGCAGACTATCAGCAATCTCTATCATGCACTGGAAAACGACCTGGTGATTATTCCGGTGATTAATAAAATAGATTTGCCCGGGGCACAAGTGGAATCCGTAAAACACCAGCTTATGGAGCTGATCGGGTGTAATGAAACCGACATTATTTTAGCTAGTGCCAAAACGGGCGTTGGCATCGAGGAAGTTGTCGAATCAATTATCCATCTCGTTCCCCCACCCCAGGGTGATCCCAAAGCGCCAATGCAGGCACTGATATTCGATTCCAGCTTTGATAAATACCGTGGTGTGGTGGCATTAATCCGGGTGTACTACGGAGAAATTCAGGAAGGAGATAAGATACACTTTTTTGCCACCGAAGAAGAATTCGAGGTGGAAGAGCTGGGAACCTTGCGCCTCAAGAGAGTTCCCAGAAACAAGTTAACCGTTGGAGAGACCGGCTACCTGATTTGCGGCGCCAAAGATGTGCGGGACATTCGTGTGGGCGATACCGTCACCCACAGCAAAAAGGGTGCGCTAAAACCTTTACCGGGCTATAAAACCGTGAAACCGATGGTTTTCAGCGGCATCTATCCCGTGGACAGCCAGGAGTTTGAAGACCTGCGAAATGCGCTCGAAAAATTAGTCCTTAACGATTCCGCTCTGCAGTATGAGCCGGAAACTTCCACTGCCCTGGGATTTGGCTTCCGGGTGGGTTTTCTGGGTTTGCTACACATGGAAATTATTCAGGAACGTTTGGAACGCGAGTTCGGGCAGAGCATTATTGTCACCACTCCCAATGTAGTGTATCGGGTAACCACCAAGGATGATGAGGTTCTGATGATTGACAATCCCGTTAACATGCCCTCACCGCAAAATGTTGTTAAAATTGAAGAGCCGTACTTTCACGCCCAAATCGTGACACCGCCGGAATATATTGGGAACGTGATGAAAATTGCCACCGAACGACGTGGAATTTTGAAAAACACTTCTTATATTGATCCCAGCCGGGCAGACATCCATTATGAATTTCCACTGGCAGAGGTGATTTTTGATTTTTTTGATAAACTGAAATCCGTTTCCCGGGGATATGCATCGTTTGATTACGAATTCGCCGGTTACCGGGAGTCAACACTGCTTAAACTGGACATCCTCATCAATGGAGAGCCGATGGATGCCTTATCCACAATCGTTCATAAGGACAAAGCGTACGAATACGGGAAATCACTTTGTTCAAAGTTGCGGAACCTGATTCCCCGCCAAATGTTCGAGGTGGTGATACAGGCCGGTATCGGAAACAAAATTATCGCACGGGAAAGTGTGAAACCGCTGCGTAAAAATGTGTTGTCAAAATGTTACGGAGGGGATGTTACCCGGAAACGAAAGTTACTGGAGAATCAAAAAGAGGGAAAAAAGCGGATGAAGCAGGTGGGAAGAATAGAAATACCTCAGGAAGCGTTTTTAGCGGTACTCTCTGCGGATTAATTAATATACGTATTCCTGTTTCCGATAAATAATAATCATAACGGTGAATGCGGGGTAATAAAACCGTAACATTTTTTTGGAAAGTGAAACTTTCGGACGTAAAAACCGATTAATATAAAAACAAAATTGTACGCTAAACATTAAGGAGACAGATACTTGGAGCCAAAAAAGAAACGGTGGGAATCACTGCAGGCAATTATGGTTGCTATTATTGCAGCACTCATTCTAAGACAATTTGTAATCGCTGCTTATAAAATTCCGACCAGCTCAATGGAAGATACATTACTCATCGGGGATTTTTTATTAGTAAATAAATTTTATTATGGCTCACAAACACCAAATTGGATCGGCATTCCTTTTACCCGAATCGGATTTGACGTACCGTGGGTCCGATTTCCCAAAATCGCCGAACCTAAGCAGGACGACATCGTGGTGTTTCGCTATCCCCGAGATCCCCATCTGGAATATATTAAACGTTGTGTAGCAACCGGTGGGCAAACGGTAAAAATAGTAGATAAAGAACTTTATGTGGACGGAGAACCATTTACAGATCCACCAAAACTAAAACATACGGATCCAAACGTCTTCGGAAGACACAGCCGTTACTATCCCACAGATCGGAAGAGCGTCGT
>CAZVKP010000569.1:0-2303 GCA_964627635.1 uncultured Calditrichaceae bacterium
AATGTTTTTTATATCGTTTGAATATTCCGATAGCTTTTGCAAAATATGGAGACTTTGGCCCATTAAGTCCTGTAAATTTGAATTTTCACTACTTCCTGTAAGCTGATTAAATTCATCGGATAATGAATAAAGTTGTTCAGTGTTTGCTAATATTTTTCTCTCGGATTCCAATTCTCCATCTTCACCAATCTTAATTTGAGCTTTTTCAATTTCATTTAATTGAAATTGGTATAGTTCATATTTCTCATTGAGTGCACTTTGTTTTGCTTTTAATTCATTGAGCTCTTTCTCAGCGTTCTTTACTTGAAAAAAATCCTGTTTTACATTGCTTAAAAGATTTTCCAATTGTGAAAAGGAATCCAAAAAGTATTGGTGAGTTTCTTTTTTTAAAAGACTTTGATGTTCATTTTGACTGTGAATATCCACCAGTTGATCTCCGATTTCGGACAAAGTAGTGATTGTGACCGGAATATCATTGATAAAAGCCCGGGTACTGCCTTTAACAGAAATTTCTCGTCTAAGAAACAAATCATTGCCGGAGTCGAGCCCTTTCTCCTCCAGCAATTTTTTAACGTTGGTTAATCGGGAAATGTTAAAAGTTGCTTCAATGAAAGCTTTCTCGGCACCGGTTCGCACCACTTCGGTGTAAACTCTACCACCTAAAACAGCAGAAATTGCCCCCACCAATATGGATTTACCGGTTCCGGTCTCTCCGGTGATAATATTCAATCCATTTTGAAATTCCAGATCAAGCTGTTGAGCTAATGCAAAATTACGTATGTGAATGTTTTTTAGCATAGAATTTGTCGTTATTAAAACCCTATAAATTAACTAAATTTTGGAATCGTTTTCAAGGAATGTTTTTGAGGTTTCTGAAGATGTTCCTCACACAACAAAAATCAATATTTGTGTAATATTGCAATTAGCTTAATTTTAATAAAAGTTAATCTTTTATTCATCGCGGATAACCAAAATTTTCCCGGTATTGGAATTACCCGCTTCATCAGTTACCATGTAGAGATAGACACCGGTGGAAACCAAGCGACCCTGTTCATTTCTCCCATTCCACTGAGCTGTACTTCCGAGAACTTCTTCCCGATTTGTATTGTCTAATACTCGAACCAGCCTTCCGGAGGTGGTCAAGATCTTAACCTGACTGTTTGCTGTAAGATTTCTGATGAAAAAAAGATTATCTGTATTGTTCTCTAATTTAAATGGATTGGGTCCTGCAGCGAGTTGATCCAATTTGGATAGGGGAGTGGTAAATGGGTTATTCCGTAATATTGCCAAACCTGAAGCGGTCCCACAGTAAACATCACCGGTATTATCATCCACAAATACACTTCGGATTTCTGCACTGGGCAGGTTGGTGCGATGTATGTTTTCTCCAAAAAACTCACTGGTATTGGGTACAAAATGCAACCAGCTATTTGCATTCCAGGGCGAGCCACTGGCTTTCAATAAACTCAAACCTTGCTCAGTTGCAAACCATTTATTATTCTCCGCATCCACATATATGGCATTAATCCGGAGCCCGATGGGTTGGTAATCTTCTCGAAAATCAAACAAGTTTCCATTAAAATATGCATTTAAACCGGCTTGCGTACCTAACCACACATAGCCATCATCATCCGCAGCCACTGCAAAACAGGCATTATTTTTCAGGTTATCATTTTCATTCAATTTAGACCAGCTGGCATTTGCACCTTCTTTTAACTGTAACGCCAGCACACCATCCCTTTCGGTTCCAATCCAGATATTATTAAAAATGTCTATGGTTAAATCTGCTAATTGACTATTGTCGACAACCGGAATTTCAAATTTTTCCCAGTTTTCCGGTTTAAATGCGGGAGTGCCAAATTCTGTTTGATTATAACGAATGAGCGGTTGTTCACCTTGTACAGCTAAGGTTGTTAACCAGATACTTTGTCGGTTTTTGTCCTCCAAAATATCTGTGACAACTAAAAAGTTGGGTGCATTTATGGTATGGGAAAGCATATGTCGTATGGAATCCGGTGGATTGAACTCAAGTGTATCATCTCTTGTGGGAGAAGATACCCAAACCTTTCCGGTAGTGGTGTAATTGTTGATGTGGTATAAATTTAATTCCGGGTCAACAAAAGTAAGTCCACCGTTCCAGGAGCCAATCCAGATATTTCCACCGGTATCTTCCATGAGCGTTTGAGCGGAGGCGGTTGATTTCCAATCGGACAAATGGCGATAGTTTTGCCACATACCGTTTTTCAAGCGAACTGAAAATCCCCGGGCAGATCGGAAGAGCGTCGTGTAGGGAAAGAGTGTAG
>CAZVKP010000570.1:0-2282 GCA_964627635.1 uncultured Calditrichaceae bacterium
AGTACGGGGTGAAAAAGCGTTGGATTTTGTAAACTACATTACAGTAAACAATGCAGCAAAACTGGAGGTCAATCAGGCACAATACACGGCAATGTGTTATCCTGACGGCGGGATGGTGGATGATTTTATCGTTTATCGACGAAAAGATCATTATTTACTGGTTGTTAACGCTTCCAACATCGAGAAAGATTATCAATGGGTTTTGGATAATAAGATTGATGGGGTAGAAGTTAAAAATATAAGTGATAATATCACGCAGTTAGCCGTTCAGGGAAAGAATGCTCATGATACGCTTCAAAAATTAACCGATGTGAATCTTTCGGATATTAAATTTTTCAGATTTGAAGAAGATGAATTAGCAGGTGTGGAAATGATTATCTCGGCTACCGGGTACACCGGAGAACCCGGCTTCGAACTCTATTTCGATCGACAATTCTCTGAGCAAGTTTGGGACAAAGTTTTTGAAGCGGGAAAAGAATTTGAAATTGCTCCGATTGGACTCGGTGCACGGGATACCTTACGACTGGAAAAGAAATTATGTCTTTATGGGAATGATATCGATAAAACAACCAATCCCTTAGAAGCCGGTTTAAGTTGGATTACAAAATTCAAAAAGGGAGATTTTATTGGGAGGGATGAATTGCTTAAAGTAAAAGAAGAGGGTTTAAAACGCAAGCTGGTGGGTTTTATCTGCAAAGGGAAAATGATACCGAGGCATAATTATCCTATCTCAAAAAATGACCGAAAAATTGGGTACGTAACAAGCGGATGTTACTCTCCGATTCTTGAGCAAAATATAGGGCTTGGTTATGTTGCCATACAAAATTCGGAAATCGGAACAGATATTGAGATCGAAGTTCGTGGCAGAAAAATGCCTGCGGAAATTGTGAAAACTCCATTTCTATAGTATTAATTGTACTGATATTACGTTACTATGCAGTGCTCGGATTTGCAAATTTTACCGGGCATTTTAGAATGTGATGCCACCTTATTTTATATCAATTATGGAAAATTTATTGATAGTTTAATTTCCATTGTTTTAATGATTTACATTTGAACATCCCGGTTGTGTTCATGCTTACCATTCTTTATATTGAATCGGCAAAAAACCCATAAAATCATGAGATACAAGACACAGAAAAAAACAAAATATCGAGCAAAATCCAAAAAGAAGAAACAGTCCGGTAAGAACGAAGGACTCAAGAAAGAGATCTACGGTCTGCTATTGTTTGCCATCGGCTTATTGCTCGGTTTAGCAATTGTTTCCTATCATCAGGGGGATCCTACAGGGTTACAAATTGAAGGAAACATTTACAAAGTAAAGAATTGGCTGGGGCTCTTCGGTTCGACCATTGCCGCACCTTTATTTCAATGGACATTAGGATATCCCATTTTAGTTGCACCTATTTTAATTTCTGTTTACGGGCTATTTTTATTGATTCGTAAACCCATTCTTTTGTTGACCAGATTTACAGGATTAATGTTGAGCTGGGCTATATTCATTTCGGTGATACTTGCCCTTCCGGAAGCTCTGGAAACTTTTGGAAATTTTCAGGCTTTTTATCCCAGCGGTTTCATTGGAGGTGTGATTGCAGCTTACCTGGTGAAGCTTTTCAGCAAATTCGGGGCTATCTTTTTATTGAGTGTGTTATTCCTGGTCCTTGTAGTTGCGACATTTCGAATTAGAATTTCGAGTCTCCCTCTGTTTCTTGGGAAAGCATTATCCAGCGTTCTCTTTGGATTTATCGATCTTTTGAAATCCATTCGACTGAGTTTTCCAAAATTTGCTTCCGGAAAAAAGGTAAGAGCCAAACCCAAAAGATCATTCGGTGAGTCTCCCCGGGAAGAAGTGCCTGATGAGTTTAGCCAACCTTATTTTCAGCCTTCATTACCATCAGAAAAATCGGATTCTGAGAAATCGGAAAGGGAAGATTCAGTTGAAATAGTTCATCGTAATAATTATGATGATGAGAAGAAGGAAACAGAAACATCAGAAAATCATTTGCAGGATCAGTTTAGTGGAGAGACGGAATCCTCAACAGAATCAACTGACGAGAAAACGCAATCTCATCTTGATTTTGAAGTACAGGAAGCACATGTGGAAAAAGAATTGGATTATGACACATTAATTCGCGACTCACTTTCGAAATATCAATTTCCATCCACAGAATTGCTTACAGATCAGGAGGGTGAGGAATATCAATTAACCGAGACAGAGCTCAAGAGCAATGCACGTCTACTGGAAAGCACCTTAGCACAGTTTGGTGTAAAAGCAACCGTTA
>CAZVKP010000571.1:0-2271 GCA_964627635.1 uncultured Calditrichaceae bacterium
AAACGCCATTTCCAAATCCATGCAACCCCCAAGTGTAGGTCATATCAAACCCAGCGGATTGATACTTTGGATCATCATCTTCTGCAAGCATTAATATTTCCGGTTTCACTTTCTTCAGGACAGTAATAGCTTCTGACCAGAAATCTAAAGGCATAAAGCTCACCGCATCGCAGCGGAATCCATCTATATCAGCCTCATTGATCCAGTAAGTCATAGCCTGAATCATATAATCCCGCAAGCCCTGCTTACTGTAATCCAATTGAATCACATCCGTCCAATTGGTACCGGGCGGGGATACAAAATTTCCATTGGCATCCGTTACATACCATTCCGGGTGGGTTATGGTAAGCGGATTATCCCAGGCAGTGTGATTGCCAACCCAATCCATGATAACATACATGCCCTTGGCGTGGATGGTATCGACGAGGGCTTTAAATTCATTTAGCGTGCCGAATTCAGGATTGACATCCAGATAATCTCGGACAGAGTAATAACTACCGAGAGTGCTCAAACGATTTTCGACGCCAATGGGATGAATCGGCATAAACCAGAGAATGCCTACACCCATATCTTTCAGCCGGTCCAGATGGGTGGCAAACTCATCAAAAGTCCCTGAAGCAGTGTACTGTCGCACATTCACTTCATAAATATTAAGATTATAACTCCAACTCTCGTGATCCTGTGAAACGGAAATCGCGGGAAATAAAGCAAATATGAACAAACTGAACAAAAATGTTTTCCAGTAGAATAAAATATGCCGTGAGAATTTTCCGTTTAACATATTACCTTTTGTCAGATTTTAAATTATTTCGCAGTTAATTTTAAAAATTTCCTGCAAAAAATTATGCAGCTATTGTTCTTCCGGATCTTGCCAAATCGATTTTGAAGTGCGCATGGAGACCGGTGGCTGCAGTAGCTCCATAACTAGAAATGCTCGCCGGGTGTTCTCTTTGCGTTTAAGAAATTCTAAGACCTCTCTCCGTTCACGGGAAGGTCTATAATAATCTTCCCCTTGCTTTTTCAGGTCTTGGGCAGGTTCGGTTTTCTCAGCAGGCTGCCTTTTTTCGGGTCTACGACTATCTTCCAGACGCTGTTCGGTTATAGATTTATCCTCCGTTATAGGCGCCCGCATTTTTTCTAAGCGCTCTTCACCACCATACTCTCCGGATAGTTTAGAATCGAAAGTTTTTCTTTCACTTGACTGAGGCTCCTGAATCGAGCGTGCTTTTTCTGACCATGTTTCTGCTTCTCTTTCCGCAGTATACGCCAATTCCTCTAAATCAATCCATTCCCTGCAGGCGGGACAGCTAAGCTGGTTCTCTTGCCATTGCTCTGCATCCGGCCATAATCGAATGCCACAGTGAGGACAATTTATCTCCCCGGTCTGTTTTTCAATTGTCGTTTCATTTACTGCGGGAGGTTCTTCAGAGGAAGGAAGTTGCTCAGACCATTCGTCAAAAGCTTTTTTTAGTTGCCCGGTTAGCGATGGTTTGCCCTCACCTGCGGATTTATCCGCTTCCTTTTTAATCCCGGAAAAAATCTGTCTGATTACCCAAATGATGAGCAGAATAACAATAAAAGCGACTTCCATTGAGTCACCCATAAACGGACTCCTTTATGAATTTTTCTCATGAACGTTTTGTGCATTACTCTCAGTGCTTTAGATAAGTTGAGAGATTACTTGAATTAAAACAATTTTCCGGTTTTACATCAAACTTTATCCCTTTCCGATGCAGTTGCGGAAAACGGTCAAGTTTGTAATTGGTGATAGTGATAAACTATTAAACAGCCCAAATCAAGCATCACAAAACACTATTCGTTTTCCTGTCCACCTTCCTGATCGCGATCAGATGACTTGGAGAAATTCTCTCGCATCTTGGTATCGGATTCCACATTGCGCATGCGATAATAATCCATGATACCCAGATTGCCCTGGCGGAATGCTTCTGCCATTGCCAATGGAACCTGAGACTCTGCTTCAACCACTTTAGCCCGCATTTCTTCCACCCGGGCTCTCATCTCCTGTTCCTGAGCCACAGCCATTGCCCGGCGTTCCTCGGCTTTGGCGCGTGCAATGCGCATATCGGCTTCTGCCTGATCGCTCTGCAATTGTGCCCCGATATTCCGTCCCACATCCACATCGGCGATATCGATGGAAAGAATCTCATAAGCGGTTCCGGCATCCAGGCCTTTTTTGAGTACCAGTTTGGAAATGTTATCCGGATTTTCCAGCACATCGGCATGGCGTTCGGCAGAACCGATCCCCGAAAC
>CAZVKP010000572.1:0-2268 GCA_964627635.1 uncultured Calditrichaceae bacterium
CTAATAAATTGCGCCATATAAAATGCGGCGGAGGTGCTTTTACCGGAAACATCTCCGATCACAAATAAAAACCGTCCATTATCCAGGGGCAAGACGTCATAAAAATCACCGCCAACTTCATTGGCGGTTCGGATGCCTGCTGCAATTTGAAAACCTTCCACAGTGGGAATTGTTTTGGGCAGAAGATTTAATTGCACTTCGCGGGCAATTTTCAATTCGTACTCTAAACGGTCTTTTTCTCTAAGCTCCGCAATGGTTTCTTTTAAATCATCCCCCATCTGATTAAATCGTTCGGCTAATTCAACAAATTCATCTTCTCCTTCCAAACTGATCTTATAGTCTAAATTCCCCTCCGATATTTGACGTATCCCGTTTTTTAACTGGTTAAATTTTTGGATGATAATTGTTTGAATTTGATCTCCGAATTTGGCAACCTGTCTGATTATTAATAGATTGATGAGAAAATAGAGTATTAGCCAAAATCCCAGTTGTTTTGCAATGGCCGAGGTAAATAACGACCAACTGAGGAGCAGTGTTATGTCGAACGCCCAAAAGCCTGACTTTTTGGAATCCGAATTATACAACGGAATGAAGATTCGGCCCAATGTGGCCATTGGTCCCATTGAATGGTTATTTATCAGCCTGTTTTGTTTCCCGGATATTCGCTTACCGCTTTGGGGTAATGGGACTGTATAGCTTTGTTTTGCTTGATAAGGTGTAATACCAAAAGGGAAAATTCGGAAATATTGAAACCGGGTGTCGCCCTGCCATATTCTAATTTGATAAAGAATCGAATCTAATTGATTTACCTCGAACGGGTATGCTGTAAGGTGGGTTGCCGCCAGCAGCGGTAACCCCTGGCGTATTCGGTTTAGATAAGTTGAATCCAATTTAACCAGATAGAAGTGTTGTTGATCCATGGTGGTGCTTTCAAAGAATATAAAGTATTCCTGTTCTAAAGAGGTTTGTTGAGCACCGAAATTGCGTTTTAGTGAAATAATCCCGTGAGATGGCAGTTCATTAAAATTTTGAATGGGTTGATAATTTGGAACTGTTAAAGATTTTTGGTTACCAGTTAATGTTAATTTTAAAAATTGCTGTTGATTGGTATTTGTTTGGTTTTTTATCTGTTCCAGTTGTGCTTCGATCTCACTTCGTGCATTTTCTGCCTGCCAACCGGCAATAAAGAAATAAAACACCATAAGTAATAAAATAAATTGAATGACCTGAGGTATGCTTGATTGGAGTTTTGAGGCAATACGAAGTTTTCGAGATAGTGAAGCATGGTTGTAAATCAAAACAAACGGTATTCTTACCAGAACCGCTAGTAAATAAATTTTAAATAATTTTATTAAAAATAAGGGGATAGAGGTCCAGAGTAGATTTGTTTGAGAACCAATATCAGCATTTATGTTTGGAATTGATCCGGGGAAATACTGATATAATAGAAAAAAGATAACAAGATAAATCCAACATTCAAATTTGGTTAACTCTTCAGTCCATATGGTTTTCCGGATGATCAATAAAAATAATATGACTTGATAAATATACCAGAAATAATTGCTGGTACTGCGAAGTACTGGAATTCCAATTATTGCTAACAAAATGTAAAAGAAGATGACTCTTCTTTTTCCACTGCTATTTTCAACTAAAATGATACTGAAAATCAGAACCGTAAATGCCAATAAGAGGATTTGTAATAAGTTCTGGAGACTACCTGTTGAGGACCAATAATTTTGTACCAGATTAAGCCAACTGATTTCCAGTAGAGCCAATATTATAAATAAAATGATGAGCAATTCATTAGGGGGGCGAACATCCTGATGGAAAATCGATAATAACTTAAACCAAAAATAAAAAAGAATTATTAAAAAAGGTATTGCCTGAGGAAAAAGATCCTCGAGCATGTAACTGGTCGCATAAAATGAGAGAAACCATCCCACTAAATAAATAAAGAAGTAGAGAGAGAAAACCTTCGCTTTTCTGAGGTGTTCTGTAAAATCTATGAATCGTTGGTGTGCATGAAAGTTGTATTTTGGCAAAACTTGACCTCTCTCTGAAATGAGACAAATTTTAACATAATTTGGAAAAAATGAAATAAATATTTAAAAATCTTCAATAATTTATGAGTATATATTTGTTAAGTGATTTTTATTCGTCAATAGCTTTAATATTCTGAAATCGATTATATGATTATGACTTTTACTCAGCATTCTGTATTAATATTAATTAATTTGTATGATACGGTGATTGTAATTATACCTCATC
>CAZVKP010000573.1:0-2265 GCA_964627635.1 uncultured Calditrichaceae bacterium
GTCTCACTTTTCTGCTGCATCAGCCTCGGCTAAGATAGGCAATAAAATCAGGACTATTTGAATTTACGAAAATACGGTTTTGATGACTTTAAATTAACCACTAAGTCAGGATTCCTGAAATTATACATAATCCTCCCCTCTCGCATCAACTCTGCGCTGATGCGGCATTCAAACCGGAATTGTGCTAAATCTCTGTTTATTTTTGTGGAAACTTGGCAGGGTATCACTGCAGAGCGGTGATACCAGGGGAAAAAGAAAGTTGTTCTAATTATTACTTGCAACGTAACAGGGTTCAGTCTATATTGATATTGTAAAAACATTCTAAATAAGGATGAATAAAATTTTTGATAAAATCATTTAAACATAAAGGATTGCAAAAGTTATTCTTTCACGATGATCGGAGTAAAATTAATCCCAATCATGTTTCAAAAATACTTAGAATTCTTGACCGTTTAGATGCATCAGTTTTACCACAAGATATGAATTTACCCGGATATAAATTGCATGAACTTACCGGAAAACAAAAAGGAACATGGTCTGTCTGGGTGAGTGGAAATTGGAGAATTACTTTTCAATTTAAAGGAAATGATGCAATAAATGTCGATTACAAAGATTATCATTAAAAAAATGGGAGAACTCAATGGTACTTAATAGAAAACCTGCTCATCCTGGTGAAATCTTACGAGAAGATGTGCTAAAACCCCTTAATTTAACAGTAACTGAAGCAGCAAAAAAACTTGGGGTAACCAGGAAAACTTTGTCTTTGTTGATAAACTGTAAAGCATCTATGAGTCCGGATATGGCCATTCGTGTTGCTAAGGCTACGGATACTACACCGGAAAGTTGGTTGTTTATGCAAGCAAAATTGGATTTATGGTTTGCGCAGCAACGTTCTTTACAAGTGGAACCTTTTGGTCAAAAAGTGGCTGTTTAAAATATTCCACAATTTGTAAATACCCTCTCGCATCACCGCTCTGCGTTGGTGCGGAGTTCAAAGCGGAATTGTGTGAAATGTCTGTTTATTTTGCGGAAGGTTGGAGGGATATCACCGCAGAGCGGTAATATCAGGGGAATCCCCTCTGTTCCGTGGTGACCGTTAATTGTATTATCAAACTTGATCTTTAACTAAACAATAAAAAGTCAATATGAGAGAGCATAGCATCAAACCGTGGAAAAGTGATGAAATATTTAAATGAAAGGAAGTAAGACAAATGTCCGCTATTGGAAAAAGACATATTGTAGCTAATACTGGTGTCCTTGGAGGAAAACCGCGCATTGATGGTACCCGGATCGCTGTTGAGCATATAGCAATTTAATATAACTCCGGTCAAAGCATCGATGAAATTTTTGAATCATTTCAAGGAATTACACACGCGGATGTATTTGCTGCTCTAACATATTATTATGATCACAAAGAAGAAATGGATGCAAAGATAAAACGCGACGACCAAGAGCATGAAAAACTTTATCAAGAAAATTTAAAGGAGACCTCACATCTTCGAAAGCAATTGAAGGAACGCGCTAAGAAAATGGGATTGACCGGTGCCGATTAAACTGTATGCTGATCATCAGGTTGATTTTGCTGTCGTGGAAAGTCTTCGGAACAGAAATGTTGATATTCTTATTTCTCTGGAAGATAAAACAGACAAATTTGATGATCCTGATTTATTAGACCGATCAAGCAATTTAAAACGTGTTCTTTTTACCCAAGACAAGGATTTATCTTGCAGAAACCACAAAGCGCCAAAGATCAGAGGAATATTTTTCCGGGGTAATATTCGGTAAACAAAATAAAGTTCTAATGGGGCGTTATATCGAAGATTTAGAGTATCTTGCTAAAGCGGGAAATCCGGAACACTTTGAGAATCGATTATATTATTTACCACTGTAAAACGTAAGTTGCTTCGGCGGCGTATAAAAAGCGCATTAACCTAAACGGTTTAATCTGTGTACTTAAATGTAGATTGACAGGTTTGTAACGATGAACAAGTGAATGTTGTTTGTATCAAACTGCATTATGGTAAAAAATTAGCTCGCCGGTTTCAGCAATTTATTCGCAAAAAACATTAAAACCACTGACATATTCGCAGCACTTGTTGTACCTCACAGGAAATGGGGAACAATCCAAATCACAAGGGAAAAGTTTTTACTTGAAAATGTATTACTGATTTCTTATCTTTTTTCATACAGGATAATAAAAGCTAAATGGATATTAGCTTGAGACATAAATTTTGATAGTTATTCATGGATGATTGATGATGAACA
>CAZVKP010000574.1:0-2263 GCA_964627635.1 uncultured Calditrichaceae bacterium
TGATTCCGACAGGTATGGTAACGCCCAACTTGACATTGATCGCAATTAAAACACGAGATCAAAGGATCAATCGCAACATAATCTTCCATGGATAGTTCAGAAACATCACTACCAACTTCAACAATTTCGCCGCTGCATTCATGACCAATAATATAAGGAAACTCGATTTGCTGTTCACCAATCTTCCCTTCCTTAAAATAATGAATATCCGATCCGCAAACCCCTACTCGTTTAATTCTAATCAATACATCCGTCGAATTGGATAAAGATGGCGTAGGAACATTTCGAATTTCCATCTTTTTTATACCTGTCAATAGGGCTGCTTTCATAATTGTCTACAGATCTTTAAATTAAATTCTTAATTAATACCTGCTATTTTTTAATTGAAAATTTGTAAATTGTAGTGGTTTTGTATTTTTCATTCGGATTCAATACAGTTGAGGGAAAATTTGGCTGATTTGGTGAATCTGGAAAATGTTGTGTCTCAAGACATAATCCATGGCGATATTCATACACCTTTCCTTCTTTCCCTGTGATTGAACCATCCAGAAAATTTCCGGAATAAAATTGTAATCCCGGCTCCTCTGTCCAGATTTCCATGACACGCTTTGTAGTCGGTTCGTACAACTTAGCGACTAATCTCAATTCTCCCCATTTTCCATTCAACACAAAATTATGATCATAACCCAAACCATTTTCTAATTGCTGATTGTCTTCATTAATATGCGCACCGATTTTGGTTGGCATCCGGAAATCGAATGGAGTTCCTTCTACTTTGCGGAATTCTCCGGTTGGAATCAATGTCTTATCAATGGGTGTAAAGCGTTCGGCATCAATCATTAATTCATGATTCAATATCGAACTGGCACCCCCATCTTTCAGGTTAAAGTAGGAATGATTCGTTAAATTAACTATAGTTTTCTGATCAGTGGTGGCGGAATAATCAATTTTTATTTCGCTTTCTTCAGTCAATGTATATACTACTGTTACAGATAAATTCCCCGGGTATCCTTCTTCCCCATCGAGACTTAAATACGATAATTCCAACCCAACTTCATGGGATTTACGGATTTGTTTTGCTGTCCAAATCACCTTATCAAAGCCTTTTTCTCCCCCGTGTAAGTGATTGGGACTATTATTCGTTGCCAAGGTATAAGTTTTACCATCCAAAGTGAATTTACCTTTTGCAATCCGGTTACCATATCGTCCAATAATCCCACCAAAATATGGATTATTTTTTAAATAACCTTTCAATTTACTATAGCCTAATACCACATCACCCATTTCACCATCCTTATCTGGAACAATAATGGAGGTTATGGTTCCACCATAATTGGTAATCTTCACTTTCATGCCGCTTGTGTTGGTCAAGGTATACAGATCGATTTGCGCCCCATCCTGCATTTTCCCGAAGAATTCTTTTTGAACATTCATATTTGATTTATCCCTTTCGTCACATTTTATAATAGTTGTACAGATAAGGATCATCACCGATACCACTAAAATTTTAAGAACTATTTTCATAAATCTCTCCTTGACTGTTTGAGATTTTTGTTTGCAATTTTGGGGTTTTACTCGTTATTTTTCTCAGACCAGTTCATATTTAAAGTCTATCTCACAATGTAATATAGTTCATTCCAGCGTATTTCTTTTTTAAACTCTGAGAGTTTGGTATTTTCATTTATTAACAGGTATTCGATACCTGCCATTTCTGCGAAGTCTTCCAAATATTCTTCAGTAATTGCCATACTAAAGCTGGTATGATGTGCGCCACCGGCTAAAATCCATGCACTTGCTGCAATCTCTAAATTTGGTTTCGGGGTCCATACCACCCGGGCAACCGGAAGTTTTGGTAAAGGTTGATCAGGTGTCACAACTTCCACAGTATTTACAATCATGCGGAAACGATTTCCCATATCAACAACAGAGGCATTTACACCAGGACCGTTAGGAACATTGAATACCAATCGGGGTGGATCTGCTTTCCCACCAATTGAGAGGGGATGAACTTCCAGGTGTGGCTGTCCTTTGGCAATACAAGGACATACCTCCAACATATGTGCACCTAATACTTTGTTATTGTTTGGTTCCAAGTGATAGGTGTAATCCTCCATAAAAGAAGTTCCTCCCTGTAAACCAGAGCTCATAACTTTCATTGTCCTAATTAATGCTGCCGTTTTCCAATCTCCTTCTGCTCCAAATCCATAACCATCCTCCATCAACCGCTGTACCGCTAACCCAGGTAACTGTTCCAAACCATGTA
>CAZVKP010000575.1:0-2250 GCA_964627635.1 uncultured Calditrichaceae bacterium
TGGCTTCGCTTAACACCCCTGCTGTATTCAGTTCGTCAACATCTGCTTTTTGAATGGAGGTGGAGTACATATAATCGGTAATAGTGAATGGCTTTCGTGCAATTTCCCGGGAATATTCAAATCCGCCCATCCATCCCAGGCCCACCACCAGCAGGACAAATGTCAACCCCTTTTGCACCGCCGGGCGGTTCCGGAATGACAACAGCACGCCCCCGGCAAACAGGGCGACGGACGTAGCGATCAACAACAAATAAAATGGGGATGTTTGGGGATTCACAAAAAAAGCAGTTTCACGAATTTCCGCCGGAATGGAAAAATAATACCACACGCCGGTGGGCACCAATCCAATAAAGGAATACAGCAGCCACTTGGAAGCGTACTTCATCATATTCTGCCGGAAATCACTTTCTTTCAAAAACACGATGGTCACATAGGCGAATAATCCGGCGATCATCACCGCCGCAAATGTCCGGAACAGGGTACTGGAAAAATAGGTGGGATTAAAGAATCCGTGCCAAAAATTGCCGGTCTGCAGCCATTTACCCGGGGTAAGCATATATGACAGGATGCCGTTAATAACTACCAGGCTCAGCCAGGCAAACAGGAAATAAAGGAATGCGATGTTCAAACGGCTCTTCCGGTTCAGGCTGTTGAATTTATAATAATAGATGAGCAGTGCGGCTATTTCACCCACAAAAAACACCCACTCAATTGCCCAGCCAAAAACAAAGGTGTGAATGAGCGAGGAGGTGGTGGCGGGATTCACCAAACCGATGATAAACCAGATGCCCACACCGGTCACACCACCAAAAACCATGGTGAGCAGCAAAAAGAACCAGGTATGTTTGTGAACGTAATTGTGGATGTCGGGATTGTTTTCCCTGAATCCTTTGAGATCGGTGAGCCAGATAAATAAACCGCCGCCAACCGCCAGGTGGGCGATGTAAACATGCAATACAGAAATAACAGCGATCAAGGTACCGCCGCCTAATGTGGTTAGTTCCCAAATTGGATAATTCATGCTGCAGCTCCTTCCTTTTCGGATTTCACGGCAGTTATTACCATATAGCCGACAACGGCTAAGCCAATAAGGAGAATGGCAAAAAAGAGAGTCATCACACCATATTGCGGAGTTAATTCCAACTGGCTGAGGGAAAACGCGTCACTTAAATACATCGAGCGCAAATTGGCGCGGGTAAAGACCATTGCGAGAATGGTTCCCACCAATGGAATTAAGGCTAAACTCAGTTTATTTAAGAAGCCGCCGATTAGCGCAATAATGGCAAGAACGATTCCGGCGAAAAGAAAGATGGTCGCCAGCATATTTTGTCCCATGAACTGAAGGATGAAATCGGAAGGCAGTGATAACAAGAACCAGAAGCCAATCACCACTTGTACGGAGGTAGCGACAGCGAAAATTTGTAAACCGCGTTTGATTTTTTCCGCGGCCGGTTCGGGATTATTTTTCTTTCGGAAATTCCAGACAATGGCAGAAAACAGACCCGCAATTGCAATGGAGGCAGTCACGAAGTGCAGGTAGCGGGGAATAAGGGTCGGCTCGCCGGTATTTAAAATGGTGCCGCCACGATTCCCAAAATAAGCGTTCCATTTCTCCGGCTGCGCCATCATGGTCATATTATTGACGAAGATAAATCCGATATACAGCAGGATAAGCGCAGATATGGTGATGGCCACTTTTGATAAAACGCTGTGGGAATCGTATTTCCGAATGTGAACATAAGCGCCGTAATAGGCAATGATCAACAACGGGATCACCAGAATCCAGTAAACCGCCATCAACACCGAGCTGGTATAAAACAGGTGACCATAGATCACCTGCAGGAACAGAAGCGGCGCCACACCCAGATTAATCCCCAGGGCAAAGGTCACCGGAATTTTAGAAGCCATGGCACCATGCAGACTGTTTTGCAGGCTCGACTCGGATTTGAATCTCGAAAAAAGTGTAATCAGGCTTCCGCCCAGCGCAACGTTAATGACCAGAATGTGCAGCATAAACGTCAATATACCTAAAAGCAAAAACAACCAGGATGGCGCCGGAATGGCATCGGGAGTAGGGATGAGTGTTGTGGGATCCATTTATTCCTCCGAACTTTTTGGTGAAGCATGTTTACGTAGAAAAATGATTGAGACAACAAAAATAAATATGAGAACACCCAAGATGCTTATTTCAATCATGAATGGTTGAAATTTTTCCGGTTGATAAGCGGTTTCCACGCTAATGACCAATAT
>CAZVKP010000576.1:0-2243 GCA_964627635.1 uncultured Calditrichaceae bacterium
ATTAAAGTAGCAGAATGTTTTTGGGAATCAATCCCCTCCCCCGCTGCTTCTACGCCATACATTTTAATTTCATCATAAGGAAGCATGGGATAAAATAATCCGATCGAATTACTACCTCCCCCAACACAAGCGATTAAAATGTTGGGTAGAGATTCTCCTGCTTCTTGTAGCTGATCAATTGTTTCTTCCCCGATGATCTTTTGAAAATCCCGCACCAAAGTAGGAAAAGGATGAGGACCAACAACCGAACCGATGATATAATGAGTATCGGAAACGTTGGACAACCAATCCCGCATGGCTTCATTTGTAGCATCTTTTAATGTACGGGTACCAGTATAGACAGGACTAACCTTTGCACCGAGCATGTTCATCCGCTGAACATTGGGAAATTGTCGCTCCATATCTTCTTCGCCCATATAAATACAACATTTCATACCGGCTCTGGCAGCCACAGTGGCAGTCGCAACCCCGTGTTGTCCCGCGCCGGTTTCGGCAATTATCCGTGTCTTTCCCATGTATTTAGCCAGTAGTATCTGACCAATAGCGTTATTTATTTTATGAGCGCCGGTATGTGCCAGATCTTCCCGCTTTAGGTAAATCTTTCCATGACCAAAATATTGCGTCAAATTTTTGGCAAAATAAAGGGGTGTGGGTCGTCCCGCATAATTAATTAAATCTTCCCTCAATTCATTTTGAAAGTCAAAATCATCTATAAGTTTAAAATATGCCTCTTCCAATTCTACCAATGCGGGACGTAAAATTTCGGGAATAAATTGACCACCGAATTTCCCGAAATATCCATTTTTTCTCTCGATTTCGGTGTTTATCATAACATCGCCATGACTTTCATTATTATTGATTTTCATATTTTCAACCCGTCATTTGTTCGAATTATGCCTTTTTATTTCAGTTACCAGATCCCGAACCTTTTTTCTGTCTTTTTCTCCGGGTTTAAATTCAGCACCACTGGCGACATCGATTACAGCCGGACGAACCTGCTGAAGGGCATCAGCAACGTTATTTGGATTAATCCCGCCGGCTAATACCAGTTTTTCACGTGGAATCCAGGCCGGAATCCTATTCCAATCAAATGTACGTCCGGTGCCACCGAATGAATTTTCCGAATAGCTATCAATCAAAATCATGTCAGCACCGTTGAATGTAATTGAATCATCATCGAGATGCTTCGAAAGCCGGTATGCTGCAATTACCTGTAGCGGTAAATCATGATATGAAATAAAATCCCTGGGCTCATAAATTTGTAAAAAATCAACTTTACTTAAATTTAAAGTATTATATACCTCCTCTAAAGTCGGCTGCACCAAGATGCCTACTGTGCGAATTTTTCCGGTAATTTGTTCAATAACTTTTTGTGCCCTTTCGGGATTAATATAACGAGCACTATTCGGATAGAAATTAAATCCGATGAAATCCACACCTTCTTCTACCAGCATACCTGCATCATCAATACCAGTAACACCACATATTTTAAGCTGAGTATGCACGGCTTACCTTTTCTTTGAATTGTTTCAACATTAGTTCGGGATTTGCACTTCTCATCAGGGTCTCGCCCATTAACACACCGGAAAACCCATGTTCATTTAATTCAATGCATTCCTCAGGTGATGATATTCCACTTTCGCTGATCACCGGAAGATGGTTTGGCAATGATTCGATCAGTCTGAACGATTTTGATAAATCGATGGAAAAATCTTTTAAATTTCTGTTATTGATTCCTAAGATTAACGGTAAATCGCTTGGTATTTTATCAATTTCCTCATATTCATAAACTTCAAGAAGCACATGCATTTTTAAATCGATCGCTAATTTCGCTAACTGTCTCAGCCGGTGCTTTTTCAAAATTCGGGCAATTAAAAGAACAAGATCTGCACCGGCAGCTTTTGACTCATATATCTGGTATTCATCAATAATAAAATCTTTACGGAGCACCGGGACCTGTAATGATTGTTTGATTTTAGTTAAATACGCCAAATTTCCTTGAAAAAATTTGGCATCTGTTAAAACTGAAAGCGCAAATGCACCTCCCTGAACATATTTCCTTGCCTGGTTTAGCGGGTCAAAATCAGATTGAATCACGCCTTTTGAGGGTGATGCTTTTTTTATCTCGCAGATAAAATGAAAATCAGGATTTTCCTTCACTAAATTAATAATGGGATAAGGAGAATCTTCACCCAAAGAAATCTGACTCTGTAGTTCAGAAATCGAGATCGGAAGAGCGTCGT
>CAZVKP010000577.1:0-2235 GCA_964627635.1 uncultured Calditrichaceae bacterium
TGAGGTTTTAACACAAATTTATACTTTTTATTTCTTATTATTACACTCTGCGGAGCAAAGGATACAATCATTTAATTTTATTTTATTTTCAGATTGTAATTACTCAGATAGCGGGTTTGGCAAGTCCAGGCATTTGTTCGAGGATTTGGAAAATTGAAAGCATTCAAGCTCATTAAGGATTATCTACCTGGCTGTAAAGTCATCAGTGGTGGTGGTATTCAGCGACATTCCCCCCCTTCCCGCATAAGCGGTCACTTTCGTGAGAAGGGGGGCGAGGGGGATTTTAAATTATCTAAACAAAAACCTCTAATAGATAATTGAAGATTCTGAGTAGTTACAAATATTGCTTTATTGTGTATTCCGATACGACAACCTTATTTTAATCCCCTTCGTTCAAGCAACGGTTCTATGTTTGGTTCTGCACCGCGAAATCGTTTGTAAAGTACCATCGGTTCTTCGGTTCCGCCACGCGCAAGAATATTTTCCCGGAATGATTGAGCTGTTTCCTGATCGAATAAACCATTTTTCTTAAAAGCCTGAAATGCATCGGCATCCAGCACTTCCGCCCAGATATAGCTGTAATACCCGGAGGAATAACCCCCGGCAAAAATATGTTGAAAGTACGGGCTGCGGTAACGCACTACGATTTTGTCTATCAAACCAATTTCATTGAGCGATTGCTCTTCGAATTCCAACACATCTAAATCTCTCACTTCACGTAACGTATGCCAATACATATCCAGAAATGATGCCGCCAAATACTCCACTGTGGCGAATCCCTGGTTAAACTTTCCGGCTTTTTTTATCTTCTCGATCAACTGGTCGGGAATTGGCTCTCCGGTTTCATAATGCATCGCGTAGGATTTCAAAACGGATGGGTGAGTGGCCCAATTTTCCATAATCTGCGAAGGCAATTCAACAAAATCCCTGGGAACAGAAGTTCCGGAAAGCGACCGATATTGACAGTTGGAAAGAAGTCCGTGTAATGCATGACCAAATTCATGAAATAGCGTCTGCACTTCATCAAAACTGAGCAAGGCAGGCTGGTCGCCAGTTGGTTTGGAGAAATTACCCACATTGCAAATGACGGGAGTGATTTTTTCTCCATTCAGACGATGCTGTTTTCGATAATGATTCATCCAGGCGCCGCCCCGTTTGCTGGCTCGAGGGAAATAATCTGTGTACAGAATTCCAATATGACTGCCATCTGCCTCTTTGAGCTCATAGACTGTCACATCCGGATAGTACACCGGGATATCAGTACGTTTTTCAAATGTTATACCGTACAACTTATTGGCAACATCAAATACCCCCTGCCGGACATTTTCCAATTTGAAATACGGTCTTAACACTTCATCATCCAAATCATATTTTGCCTTTTTCAACTTTTCTGCATAATACCACCAATCCCAAGGCTGGAGCTCAAAATTATGTCCTTCTTTCTCGATCATTTTCTGCAATTGATTTGCTTCTTTTTTTGCCATTTCCAAGGCGGGTTCCCAAAGTTTTTGCAATAACTCATACACGTCCTTCGGTTCCTTTGCCATATTTTTCTCCAACACATAATGGGCATGAGTATCATACCCCAGCAAATGTGCCCTTTTCACTCTGAGATTTACCATTTTCTTTAAAATTTCTTTATTATCAAGTTCGTTGTCATGATTACCACGATTAATATAGGCCTTGAATATCTTCTCCCGAAGTTCGCGTCTTTCGGAATTTTGAAGAAAGGGAATCAAACTGGGTTTATGGAGTGTGAACACCCATTTACCCTCGTAACCGCGTGCCTCCGCTGCTTCAACTGCTGCGCTTATAACATTTTCTGGTAATCCGGCTAAATCGGCTTCATCCTCAATCACCAGCTCAAAGGTATTGTTTTCCTTTAACACATTTTCCCCGAATTGAACAGATAATACGGAAAGTTCTTTGTTGATTTTTCGTAATTGCTCTTTTTGTTCAGCTTTCAAGTTAGCGCCGCCCCGTACAAATTCCTTGTAGGTATCTTCCAACAACTTTTGTTGCTCGGTTGTTAGTCCCAGTTCATCCCGTTGATCATGCACAGTTTTGATCCGTTTAAATAGCTGAGAATTAAGCAGAATGTCGTCGTTATGTTTGGATAGCTTTGGTGCCACTTCTTTGGAAATTGCCTGAATTTTTTCATCGGTATTTGCAGAAGTCATATTAGAACATAGCTTCGCGAATTGATTAAAAATTGGATATACCCTCTGTTTTTTA
>CAZVKP010000578.1:0-2214 GCA_964627635.1 uncultured Calditrichaceae bacterium
GCTAATTCACGGATCCGGTTCGCAAGTGTGTCAAAATTGAATACCGCTTTGCGAAAAATGGTGTCATCCGGAGAGAACGTTACCCTGGTTCCGGTGCTTTTGGTATTTCTTACCTTTTTGACCGGTGCTTGGGGGATTCCTTTTTTATAACGTTGAACATAGACGTTACCGTCCCGATAGACTTCCACTTCACACCAACCGGATAATGCGTTTACCACCGAAGCACCCACCCCGTGCAATCCACCGGAAACTTTATAGGTAGTGTGGTCAAATTTTCCGCCGGAATGAAGTGTGGTCATAATGACCTCTAATGCGGATTTTTTAAGCTCTTTATGACGATCGATGGGGACTCCCCGACCGTTGTCTATAATTGTGATACTCTCATCTTTGTTAATGTTGACGATAATTTTGGTGCAATAACCCGCCATGGCTTCGTCAATGCTGTTATCCAAAATCTCGTAAACCAAATGGTGCAATCCATGTGAGCTGGTATCACCGATATACATCGCCGGACGCCGGCGAACTGCCTCTAACCCTTTGAGAACTTGAATATTCGCTGCAGAATAGGCGTCAGTTGTTTTCGGTTTATCTTGTGCCATTGTGTACCCCTTTAATAAAATTTGATATCTTCTACTATTTTTTTTCCAATTTTATTGTTCAGTTTCTGAATGATTTCATGTTTGAAAAATTGAAGTTCGTTTCGCCAGACCGCATCATTCACTTTTACAAACAGAATTCCTTTTACAACTTTAAATGGTTCTGTTTTTTCTGATATTTCTTTTCCGACCACCATATCCCAATAAACAATCGCAAAATTCTCTTCAATTTTATCCCTGATTCCAATCGACTTTAAAAACTGATATATGAGCTTATTTAATGGTTTTGCCTGTTTGCTCATATTTGCTCTTGTGGCTCAATATTGCCATTTATTATTTCAAAAAATGAAACGTTTTGCTCCCACCCGTTAACTTTACCGAAAAAGTTGGGTGATGTAGTGGTTATAAATACTTGACCGATTTGATTTAATGAACCGATCATATTTTTGATTCGTTCAGCGTCCAGCTCTCCGAAAATATCGTCAAACAATAAAATAGGTGCTTCACGTTGAATGTTTTGTAAATATCCGAATTCGGCCATTTTTAAGGAAATTACAAATGTTTTGTGCTCCCCTTGAGATCCAACAATCCGTAGTGGTTTCCCGTTAATAAGAAACAACATATTATCCCGATGCGGACCAACCGTGGTTGTTTGAAGGTGAAGATCTTTGCTATGGTTTTCATCCAGTGCCTGCTGGTAATCTCGCTCCAGGTTTTCGGATGATTTGGAAGCAACCGGACTCTGGTAAACAATCTTAACCTTATCGAAACCCCCGCTCAGTTGTTGATAGTGCTCTTTAACCATTTTGTCCAAAATTTCAATAGATTCAGTTCTTTTTTGAATGATCGCGCATCCATGCTCAATTAACGCCGCTTCCCACGATTTAAGCAGATTTTCATCTTTTAAATCTTCCTGTAACAAAGAATTCCGCTGTTTTAAAGCTCTTCGGTATTGTAACAGATGGTGAAGATAAAGCTGGCTAGCCTGGGAAAGCATAATATCCAAAAACTGCCTTCGCAAATACGGTCCACCCTGACTAATTTGTAAATCTGAGGGGGCTAACAGGACCAGAGGAAGGTGTCCGATGTAATCCGCGAATCTTTGAACTTTTTCGCGATTATAGAGGAGTCGTTTTCCTTCATCGAGTGAATATGCCATCGTCACCGTATTTTGACGTCCTTGAACCGTACTTAAATCTCCTTGAATTCTGAAAAATCTTTCCTTGTTCAAAATTAAGTTCTGGTCACTGCTACTACGGAAACTTTTAGTTAGTGCCAGGTAATAAATACTTTCCAAAATATTGGTTTTTCCCTGCCCATTTTTTCCATACAGCACATTTGTTCCTGCCCGAAATTGGACCTCGGCTTCCCGGTAATTGCGGAAATTAAACAATTTCAGGTTTGTTAAAATCATTCCTCCGCGTCTAACCGTACTGGCATTAACAACATCAACTGGTCTTCACCTTCGGGCATGTCTACCGGGTTTGCCAACACCGCATAATCCGGGCGAACAAAGCGCAATTGCAACTTCGGTGTGGAAATGTGCCTTAAAATATCCTGCAAGTACCGTGAGTTGAATGCGATGAGGAAATCATCACCATTAAATTCACAACTCATT
>CAZVKP010000579.1:0-2214 GCA_964627635.1 uncultured Calditrichaceae bacterium
TATTTTGTGGGGATTGTTTCTCCATCAAAAATATTGAAATCATTACACTTAACTTAATTTAGGAGGAGCATTTATGAAAAAGAATATGGGAAGTGCGGACAAAATTATTAGAGCGGTCCTCGGTATATTTCTAATCTCTCTGGTATTTTGGGGACCACAAACGTATTGGGGACTTATTGGAATTATTCCCTTAGTGACAGCTTTTACTGGTTTTTGTCCGGGATATTTACCGTTTAATATTTCCACAAAAAAGCAAAAACCAGCAGCATAACTGCGTATTTACAAATATTGAACGATGCTTTTACTAAAATTTGCTTTTGAATGGATGCGTTCTCTATCTGACTATCTGGCAGTCAGATAGAGATCAATTGTACAGTTTGGATTTAAATAAAAACGCCCTTTCTTTTTTTGAATGGGCGTTTTATTTAAACACGCTTTCGTCAGAATCCGGCTTCCTGCTGGAAACTATCCATTTCATACGGTGCAAGACTTCCGAATTTACCATAATTTTTAAGAAATGTAAGCATAACGGAGCCAATGGGGCCGTTACGATGCTTCCCAATAATAATCTCAACTCGATTCTCAGTAGGCGTTTTTTCGTCATCACTAAAGTTTGGAATTCCGTAAACTTCAGGTCGGTACACAAAAAGCACCACATCCGCATCCTGTTCAATCGCACCGGATTCCCGTAGATCTGCCAGATTAGGACGACGGTCGGTTCGCGCTTCTACCGCTCTGGAGAGCTGTGAGAGCGCCAAAATTGGAATTTTTAACTCTTTCGACAAGGTTTTTAATGAACGGGATATAAATGAGATTTCCTGTTGGCGGCTTTCAATTCCCTTTGGCGCTTCCATCAATTGCATGTAGTCCACAATAATTAGATTCACTTTTCTTTCTGCAAACATCCGCCTGGCTCTGGCTCTTAGTTTAAGGATATCTATTGCCGGGGTATCATCAATGTAAAGTGGGGCTTCAACCAATTTGCCGATACGTCTGGAAAGCTTCGGCCATTCTGATTCTTTGAGTCTTCCGGTTCGCAATCTTTGTGAATCTACTTCCGACTCAGCACACAATAGCCGTTGCACCAATTGTTGATTACTCATTTCGAGGCTAAAAAATCCGACCGGAATATTGTGCTCCACTGCTGCGTTTCTTGCCAGATTGAGTGCAAAAGCAGTTTTTCCCATGGATGGTCGTCCTGCCAGAACAACCAGATCTGATTTTTGAAAGCCGGCTAAAATATTATCCAAATCGCGGTATCCGGAAGGAACACCTGTAATACCTTCACTTGAGGTCTGATGTAATCTTTCCAGTTCATGGATTGTATCGGTAATGATTGGCTTAATCCATTCATAACTTTTTTGCCGGCTGCTTTGAGATACACCCAACACTTCAGCTTCGGCAACGTCCAAAATTTTCTCCGCATCATCACCTTCGTCGTAAGCGCTTTTCACAACTGAATTGCAGGCAACAATAAGCTTTCTGAGCAGTGCTTTATCTCGCACTATTTTCAAATGATATTCAATATTTGCAGATGACGGAACCATGGCTGCCAGTTCGGTGAGATAGTAATCTCCCCCAATTTCTTCCAATTCTTCCCGTTTTTTTAATTCTTCTGATAGGGTAATGACATCAATTGGTTCATTTTTATCGAATAAGGCAACCATCGCCTGATAAATCTTACGGTGGGCATCCCGGTAAAATATGCTTTCATCAATGGTTTCAATTGCAGTGTGGACGGCTTCTTTGTCCAATAGCATGGCTCCCAAAACTGATTTTTCCACATCCACTGCTTGCGGGGGCACACGGGCACCTTGTTCAAGCAAGCTTTCTGTTAAATCTAACTCCTTTTTCTTCTTACCTCGCGCCATATCAATCCTTTAATAACTAAGTTTGATATTCATGTACATTATTTAACGTATCTTTAATAAATTTAAAATCCTCTAATGTTGAGTCATAGAATCCCGCATTTCTTAAAATTGCCGCAGGGTGATAGGTGACGATCATGGTGGTCCCATGATATTGCCATAAACGACTTCGCATCCTTTTTAGGGAATCGGTCGTTTCAAGTAAATTTTGAGCAGCAACCCGACCCAATGCCACAATCACTTTGGGTTTAATGAGTTCAATCTGTTTGTGGAGATAGGGGATGCATTCTTCCACTTCTTCCGGGCGCGGATCTCGATTATTGGGAGGGCGGCATTTTAAGATATT
>CAZVKP010000580.1:0-2204 GCA_964627635.1 uncultured Calditrichaceae bacterium
TTGGTTGTTGACGAATTATTCCATTTTGTAGGACGTGAGAGAGCCTCGCACCTCACCTTTCACCCGGTTGACCCGATTTGCAGATATTTTTATAATGATGGACTAAAATTTGATGCGTTTTCAAAATCCGAAAATATTTTAGAAGAAATATCAAAAAAATTTCCAAGAGATGTTCAGGCTTTTAAAAAGTTTATGAAATACAGTGAGAAAATTTATCAACTCACCTCCGATGTCTTTCTATTTACACCAATACATGAGCGAGAAAAAATTTTTAATAAAAACAACCTTAACCTTCTCTTAAGCATTTTTAAAATTGATCCGTTTCGAACTATGCATCAAGCAATTTCAAAATATTTTTTCGATCCCCGGCTAGTCCAGCTCTTTGACCGATATGCCACTTACAATGGATCCAATCCCTTTAAAGCACCTGCTACACTGAACATCATACCTTATGTTGAATTTGTTTTAGGTGCATTTTACATCAAAGGCGGTATGTATCGCCTGGTAGACAAATTAGAGGAGCTTGCACTTGACTTGGGTGTCGGGATTTATAAATCAACCCCTGTGGAAAAAATCTGCTACACTCAAAATACAATCCGGGAAATTCAAATAAATGGAGAAAAATTCCACACAGATTATGTGGTTAGTAATGCAGATGTTACCGAAACATACCAACGTTTAATTGATGGATTAAAATATAGAAAAACCAAAATAAAAAATTTGGAGCCATCTTTGTCCGGAATGGTTTTTCTATGGGGAATTGACACACAATTTTCGGAATTAAAACATCATAATATATTCTTCTCCCAAGATTACCAAAAGGAATTTTTTCAAATATTTGACGATTTGCAGGCTCCGGACGATCCGACAGTCTACATATCAATTTCCAGCAAAGCGGATCCTGACCACGCCCCTAATTCAGGTGAAAATTGGTTTGTATTAATTAACATGCCCTATTTAACAGAGACTCAGGATTGGGACAAGATCAAAACCAGGATGCGCCAGACCATTTTTAAAAAATTGAAAAAAATGAATATAGATATCGAATCTCACATTGTAACTGAAACCGTATTGACACCTCTTGATTTTCAGGAAAAATTCGGCAGCAATCGTGGCAGTATTTATGGGATTTCATCCAATTCGCGATTATCAGCCTTTAAAAGATACCCAAATCGCAGCCGTGACATCGAAGGTCTGTACTTTGCAAGCGGCTCGGTCCATCCCGGCGGTGGCATTCCGTTGGTTCTATTGTCCGGAAAAATGACAGCCGATTTAATTGCAGAAAAGGAAGGTATGAATATAACTGATATTGCTAAAAATACATATCGCTTAAATGTTAATCAAATTAATCTTAGTGAACAGACCGTTTAAAAGAGAGAAAACAAAATGTCAAAAAAAATAATTGTAATTGGCTCAGGATTTGGTGGATTAGCAGTGGGTATCCGCTTACAATCTTTAGGTTATCAGGTAAAAATATTTGAGAAGAACCATATGGCTGGAGGACATGCCTCTCAGCTAAAAAAATATGGTTACACATTTGATATGGGGCCTTCTCTGGTCACTGCCCCAGATATTATTCAGCGGGTATTTCAGCAAGCGAATCGTAAAATGGAAGATTATCTGAAATTAACATATTTAGATCCATTTTACAGAATTTATTTTCATGATAATACCTATCTGGATTACTCAGGTGACTCAGAGAAAATGAAAAAGGAAATGTCCAAATTCAACAAGGATGATGCAGCTAATTATGATGCGTTTATTGCTCACACTCAAAAATTGTATAAAGCAGTTATCGAAGATGAATTAGGTTCCAAGCCGTTCAGCGACTGGAACACCATGTTAAACTTTTTGCCGGACGCGATAAAATTGCGAGCGTTAACACCTGCCTACAGTTTTGCAAAAAGATATTTTAAAGACCCCCGGCACCGCTTTGCTTTTTCATTCCATCCCCTCTTTATCGGCGGAAATCCGTTTAGAGCACCGGCGGTTTATCAAATGATTCCATTCTTGGAGAAGAAAGGCGGTGTTTGGTTTAGTGAAGGCGGGATGTATAGTCTGGTATCAGCTCTTGAAAAAGTTTTCACTGAAATTGGTGGTGAGATTTTTACCAATTCAGAAATTGATGAAATTATAATTGAAAACGGCAAAACCAGTGGTGTTCTGGTCAATGGCGATTACATAAAATCCGATGCTGTTATTTC
>CAZVKP010000581.1:0-2177 GCA_964627635.1 uncultured Calditrichaceae bacterium
ATGTCGGGCTGGGTTACATTCACCTCGGGCAACCGGCAACCACATTGAGCGGCGGAGAAGCACAACGTGTTAAGCTGGCAACCGAACTCAGCAAGGTGAGCACCGGAAAAACCATTTATATTCTGGATGAACCCACCACCGGACTTCATTTTGCGGACATAAACATGTTGCTGGATGTTTTGAATAAACTGGTGGATAAGGGTAACACCGTGATTGTCATCGAACACAACATGGATGTAATCAAAACCGCAGACTGGATTATCGATCTGGGTCCGGAAGGTGGTGATGAGGGGGGACAAATTATTGCCGAAGGAACACCGGAAGAGATTGCCGAAAATTCTCATTCCTATACCGGTGAATATTTGAAAAAAGAATTTGCGCAATGGGACAGGTATCGGGAAAAGATAAAAATACATGAAATTGCCTCTTGAGATTAAAAAATGATGAAAATTTGAATTTTATTTTATTTTTTTTAGTCCGACAAGAATCCTTTCTTGTCGGCAATCCACGGCCTTATTTTTCCTTTCGCATAAATCATTCAAGCTCACTATCAGCGACAACCAGGGGTGGTTGTCGCACGAACCGCCAGTCCGACGAGAATTCCTTCTTGCTTGCAATCGACCGCTCGTGGAGGAACTCAAATCAGCAAAACATCTGCGACAACTAAGGATCGCCGGCGCACCTGTCTCACAAAAATCCGTTTCCATCATTAAAACTTTTCCCCTCTTGTGCGGCAAGATTCCTTTCTTGTCGGGACAATCCGGTCTTTATTTTTTTCTTTCTTTTATAATTCTTTGCAAAAGAATGATGAAAACATTAAATTTTTCTGTGAAAGTGTTCATGATGTTTTCAGAAAATAATTTGGCAATCAATTCATGGAATCTATAACCAAATGACTTCTCCACAAACTATCAATCTTCGCAATCAGTTTCCGGATATTTTATTTCAATATACAAAAATGCTGATATGGGGAAGCTATTGTATACTGTTTTTATCTGCATATATCACATTTGAACCCTCCGTCTTCAATGAAAGATTAAAGATTTATCAGGATTGGTCCAAATACATTCTGTTAACCGGAGTACTGCTGGGATTCCTTTCTTTCCTGCTGATGAAAAATAACCGCTACTACAACCTGAGCTGGCAATCCATACTTTTAAGTAAAGAAAAATCAATTACATTTAACCTATTTTTATTGCTGCTGGCGCTAACGATTTTTGTTCAATTGATTCGGGAACCACTGCCAATACTAAACTTTTTATCATTTCTAATTGCAATGTATGGAATATTCAATATGGCAAAAGTCTATACTTTTTCATTTAGCCGTCCATCATGGCAGCACCCCACCACCGCCAGCAGTATTGTCCAGGGAGTAGCCGCTATGGGAATTGTAATTGGGTTAGCAATTTATCAGCAGTCTTCGCTATACCAAACTTTTTCCTGGATTTTATTGATCGTTTTGTTTTTGGAAGCATTAACGCTATGGGCACGTCTGCGGTATCTCAGTAAAGCCAATCAAGTGACTCATCAGACTGTTCGAATGATGTTGGGAAGTCATCTTTCTTTTTTTGGTGTGCGTTTCATTTTTGGATTGGTGATGCCGCTGGTTTATCTGATATGGTCACTTTTTATTGCCAGGCTACCCCACAGTTCATTAATTCCCATGATATTTGTCGGGGAATTTACCGAACGAATTTTATTTTTTATTACAGCCATGCCATTTCACAAGACCTCAACAATTTCTGCAAACAAAAATACGTCAACTCAACAGACAACCGGAGAACCATAATGCAAACCAAATCATCTCAGGAAAATATTGACCGATTTATCAGGAAAATTAAAATTTACTGGCAGGTCATTTTTTTGGTTAGTGTTGTCCTTTACGGTCTTTCCTTCTATCATCACCTGGACGCCAACACCACTCCCAGATTTCTGTCATATTTTAACATCTTAAACTGGGCAAGCTTTTTTATTGCGTTAGCGCTTGCTATTACAATTTTTTCTTACAAGCGAAAATATTTCAGCTTACGGGCTTTCCGTTTATCGCTGGAAGATTTGAGTGCCGACCATCCTGAATTGGAGGCAGCACAGTTACAAAAGCGTCTTCTGCGGGATTTGGAAAAGCGTATGAAATTGGTTTGGGTATTGGGCGGATTGCTTATTTTGGACGGCGTAAT
>CAZVKP010000582.1:0-2172 GCA_964627635.1 uncultured Calditrichaceae bacterium
GTCAATAATTTTGCGTAAAATAAAAATTACCAAAAATTATTCCTTTTATAATTAAAAGAATCAACATGCTGTGCTGACATCATCTTTGTCAACTTTAATTTTCTCAATAGCTTTTCTCACAAAGCCATCTGTTTCCAGAAGTCTTTTTCGAGCCTCCTTTGCATCTACATTGGTCAAAATCATGACAATCGCTGTTTTAACATGCCCTCCCGCCTCTTTCAGAACCTCCTTAGCTTCAGTATAATCCACTCCGGTGACCAGCATTACTGTTCTTTTGGATCGTTCCTCTAACTTTCTGGAGGTCATCATCAAATCCACCATCATATTGCCGTATACTTTTCCCAGGCGAATCATCGATGCCGTAGTTAGCATATTCAGGATCAGTTTCGTCGCAGTGCCGGCTTTCATCCTGGTGGATCCCATAACAACTTCAGGTCCTACAACCGGGCAAATTGCCACATCCACATCCAATTTGGCTTCCACTTCGGAACGGGGATTACAAGTAACGTAAATGGTTTTGGCACCTATCTCATTCGCTTTTCGGATTGCCCCAAGAACATAGGGGGTCCGATAACTGGCTGCAATACCACATGCCACATCATTCTTTGAAAAACCTCTATCCATTAAATCTTTTGCTCCCAACTCAGCTTTATCTTCATATCCTTCCTGGGCTCTTATAAGTGCTTTTTCTCCTCCGGCAATAATACCCTGGATCATCTGCGGATCCGATCCGAATGTCGGTGGACATTCTGCCGCATCCAAAACGCCCAACCGTCCACTGGTGCCGGCACCGATATAGAATAATCTTCCACCCTTTTTGAAGGTCCGGGTTAACATATCCACGGCTTCTGCAATATATGGTATTTCCTTTTCTACAACCCCAGGAACAGTGTGATCTTCTTTATTAATTATTTCTAAAATTTCCAATGTATCTTTATCATCAATATCCTCAGAGGCAGGATTACTGGCTTCCGTAATTAAATCTTTAATTTCTTCGTAAACTTTGTCCTTCATACAAACTCCATTTTCATTAAAGTAAAAAACTGGATCTTTAAATTAAGACGATTCACAACCTGAGGGAAAAACTAAATATTTTATTGCCAAGAAGTAAAAAAAGTGCATGAGTCAATATCAAAAAAATACAAATTTATTTCAGCGCTTCCCATCCACGCCGGTTTAAATCCCACATGATAAAAATAAAACATACGATTGCAATCGCGATTAAAAATAAACCCATACCTAATGAGCCTAACAAAATCTTGCCAAAACCAAACAATGTAGAATATATCAGAATAATTCCTGCAAGCCAGTCCAACAAATTTCTGCCTAATCCGGTATCGGTTTCTAAATGTGGTACTTTTTGTTTGATGGGTTTCCATAAATTTCCCCCCGGACGAGCTTTTTTATAAAATTTCATTAAAGTTTCTTCATCGACCGGTTTGGTCAAAAAGGTTACTGTTATCCAAACAATAGTGCTGATCAATACCGTGACAACCATGACTCCTGCGAATACCTCAGCATTTGCAGTATCGTATCCCAAACCGAGTTGAAGAAATACCGAAACAATAAATGAGGTTGTCATAGCAGCAATTTCTGACCACGCATTAATTCTCCACCAAAACCATCTCAGGATATATACACTTCCGGTACCAGCACCTAAGGCCAATAGAAATTTCCAGGCGCCTGCCACTGTTTCCATCTGCATGGTCACCAAGGCGCCTGCAAGCACAAGTCCAACTGTGGTTAAGCGTGCTGCTCTTACATAGTGTTTGGGTGAGGCATCTTTTTTTATAAAACGCTGATAAAAATCATTGATGATATAAGAACTTCCCCAATTTAAATGCGTGCTAACGGTGGACATAAATGCGGCTGCAAAGGATGCCAATAACAACCCCCTGAATCCGGAAGGCAAATAATTCAGAAGTACTAAAATATAACCGGTTTGTTTATCTTCAATATCGGGATAAAGAACCAGACTGACAAGTGCCACAAAAATCCATGGCCACGGCCGAAGTGCATAATGGGCGATATTGAACCAAAGCGTCGCAAATAGTGAATGTTTTTCGTTCTTAGTAGAGAACATTCGTTGTGCAACATATCCACCGCCGCCGGGTTCCGCCCCTGGATACCATGCTGCCCACCAATTCACCGCTAAATAAACCAAAAATGCTG
>CAZVKP010000583.1:0-2168 GCA_964627635.1 uncultured Calditrichaceae bacterium
ATCTCGCATTATTAACTTAGAATTATCCAATTGTGAAAAACAAATTATTTAAGGATTCCGAAAGCAGCGGATGCGCGAAAATTCCCTCTTTGATTTCAGTATAAGGTATCTTGCCCATCATAGCAACCTGTAGTACAGACATTATTTCTCCCCCTTCGATTCCCAATATGGCACATCCTAAAATCTGACCATTATCAGCATCCACAAGTGCTTTCATAAATCCTCTGGTTTCATCTGTTTCGATGGCACGCGCCACACTGGACATGGGAAGTTTTGCTACTTTGTAGTTTAAATTTTGAGATTTTGCTTCTTTTTCGGTTAAACCCACTCTTCCAAGCTGAGGATCAATAAAAACTGTATAAGGTACCAATCTGCCCGAGATGGAAGCATTTCCTTTCTCAAGTAAATTGGTTTTGATAATCCGTGAGTCATCATAGGAGATATGCGTAAAAGCAGGACCCGGCTTTACATCGCCAAGTGCGTATATACCTTCTACATTGGTTTCCAATCGATTATTGACTTGAACATATCCGCGCTTGTCGAAATCAATTCCGGCTTTATCTAAATTCAGTTGGTTAGTATTTGGCACTCTGCCCGTAGCAATAAGAATATGTGACCCGGTAACTTTAAACTCCTTATCAGAACTACCAACGGTCAATTGAATTTGACCATTCGATAATTTTTCGATACTTTTTGCTTCACTGTTAAAATGGATGTTAATCCCTTCATTCTGAAGAATATTTGCCACTTCATCAGCCACATCTGTGTCTTCCCGGGTTAACAATTGATCCTTTCTCTGAATAATCGTCACCTGACTCCCGAATCGCCGGAACATCTGTCCAAACTCAAGTCCGATGTATCCTCCACCAACTACAATCAAATGCTCGGGTGTCTGGTCCAACTCCATAATTTTTGTCGAATCCAAAAAATTTACCTGATCCAAACCTGGGATTTTGGGAATGCGAGGAGTGGCACCGGTATTAATAAATATTTTTGGTGCTGACAATTGCGTGGTTTCCCCTGTTTCCGATATGACCTCTACCGTTCTTGAATCAACAAAACGGGCTTTACCAAAAACGAGTTGTAGATTCTCAACACCTTCGAGCCCTTTTTGACTGCCGCTCCTGAACATATCCACTACACTGCGTTTACGCTCTCTCACTTTTTTTAAGTCAACCGAGACTGAAGGCACATTCACACCATAATCACCTGCCCTCTGAACCAAATGAGCCACCCTGGCACTGGCAACCATGGTTTTAGTTGGGGTACACCCAAAATTAATACAAGAACCACCCACATATTTTTGTTCGATAATCGCAGTTTTCCACCCTTTTTGAGCAAATGCTTTTGCTAATGGAGCACCCCCCTGACCTGTTCCAATAATAATGGCATCAAAGTTTTTCTCTCGTTGAACCATATCAATTCTCCTCTTTAAGCAATTTTATTATTTAATATATCATATTGGTTGAATCGTAATATCTAATATTACAATATATTCATCTTCCGCCTTAATCCAAGTAATTCACGTTACAGCCAATAAATATTTTCTTTTGAACTCCAAAGTTGACAGCAAGAGCTTGAAAGAGGCATTCCGGTAAAAGAAAAATATATTTAAATTATTCGAATTGCACATCCGCAACCACTGGCAAATGGTCAGAGGGATAGGCACCATCCCAATGGTCGGGTAACATGACATGCTGCAAAACATTAATTTTCTGATTGACAAAGATATAGTCTATGCGCGGACGATCGTTCAACCTATCGAAATCATGAAATGTCCATGAAGGCCCGTGATGAGGGTATTTTGAAATTTTTATTGCATCCCGGAATGGTTCAATAATTCCGGGTGGAGTTGCCGGTCCGGTCAAAATATCATAAGGTAAAGAAGCTTCCTCCATGTTAAAATCTCCGGTAATAATGACCGGCTCATTACCAACAATTTCATCCACTTTTTGGAGAATTAGTTTTGCACTCTCCTCCCGAGCTTTTTCGCCGGAATTATCAAAATGTGTATTGAATAGGAAAAAAACCTGATTTGTTGATATGTCCTCAAACTTTGCCCAGGTCACAATTCTTGGATAAACAGCATCCCATCCCTTGGAACCCGGTCTATTCGGCGTATCAGAAAGCCAAAAAGTGCTGTGTTTTAACAGTTTAAACTTATTTTT
>CAZVKP010000584.1:0-2161 GCA_964627635.1 uncultured Calditrichaceae bacterium
TGTGATTATCAGTTCTTTCTCCCCTTTTTTTCATGAAACTTTTGACACTACCGTTTAAATCACTCCAACACAAATTTCCAAGCGCAGTAACAGTCTTCAACCGGATCAGGCGGACAAGAAATGCATTCCGTTTTGATTCGTGAATCGACTGTTTTAGCAAACTGCTCAAACTCAATTAGACCGACGGATTTACATGGAAATTCCGGCAAATTTTTCTGACGCCTGGCTTTTTGAACCCAGCATTCCACCATTTTAAAAATCAGACTTTTTTTATCAATCCATTCAATTTGTTGACGGTTTATAGCCGCATATAAGCGAAATTCAAATGCTTTTTGTAAAGCATGTAATCCTCCATTTGGAGGAATTTCAAAGGCATTCATAATGCGTTGCGCTTCGGACACCGCGAAACGATTCCAGGACTGTTTATCAAGTTCCATTGCCGTTTCTATTCCGAAGGCTTCTTCCGCAGCTAAAAACCAGCATCCATCATGGGCCAGCCAATTTTTAGCATAGACTCTCAGCAGTTTGAGTAATTCTTCTCTGGTTAACTTTTCAATAGACGCCATGCGAACTCCTGTTTTTGCTTTTCATCCTGAGTAACACCTTCAATTATTTTTTTATTCAATTTTACCGAACAGGATCAATTATAAGCCAGTCGCGTCTTTTCATCAGTCAACGTCGGTGCAATCACTTCCTGCCATTCCGGCGATGACCAGGTGCCTAATTGTCCATGAGTTTCATAGTAGCTTTGGGGAATCGGATGGGTTCCCATAGCCACTTTCAGGTCATATTTCGACTGAATAAAATCCCGAAATTGAAACAGATAAGGGCAGGGCGGATATCCAACCACCAATCCGGTGGCAAAATGGATGACCTCTGCACCATTTTTCTTCATTTCGGCCGGTGCATATTCCACATTTCCCCCCGGACAGCCGTCACAGGTGGTGTATCCGACCAGTTCGATTTCTTCATTTTTGTAGATGTCAAACGCTCCATCGCGGTTGCGCATGGCTCTTAAACATTTGCCACCCGCACAGGTGTGATAACGGTGGCAAATTACGATGCCGATTTTTATCGGTTTATTCATTTTTTTCCTCTTAGATTATTTACCTTTCAATCAGTTTTATTTTTATTATCTACTTTCGTAACGCCACCAGAGCAGACTTGATGACATAGTGCCGGCTCTGAGGTTCGATTTACCGATGAGTTCTGTCGCTTCTGTCACCGCCAGGCCCGATTTGAATTCCTGTTCCAGATAGCCAATCCAACTGCGACGAATATCACCAATAAAAATAGTTCCCCCCGGAGATAGCACCCGTTCCATCTCATTGATCATCTTTACATGCTTTCGGGCGTAGCGATCGGCAAATTTCCGGTCATTAAAAACCGCATCATGGGTGGATTCTCGACGATTCATTAGTCTTCGCTTTTAATGCTGTGGAAACAACTCTCTCATTTTCCGATTAACAGAAGCCCCGGTTTCACGTCATGTCCAATTTAAACGCGTTCCCTGTGAAACGGGGCTTCCTCTCAAATGATTTAACGGTAACCCACTATTCAGCAATTCGTCTTAAGATTTTTCGGTATCCGGGTTCTCTGGTTTTGTCGTTTTCAATTCATCAATTTTTTTTCGAATGTCTTTTAACTCTTTCTCCAAATACTCCGCTTCTTCCTGCAACATCGCCATTTCTTCTTCACGGGAAAGACCGGGTCCGTACCAGTCGGGTGGTCCCCACCAGCCGCGGCCGGGCATGCCGGTTGCCCAGAAACGATGTCGCCAACCGCGGCCAAATCCGCTACCCCATCCGTAGCGGGGTCTGCTTCCCCAACCGGGCGAGGCGCAATATCCCCGACCCCAACCGGTCATGGGACCACGTCCCCAGGGTCCTGTTCTGTCAAATCCTGGCATGATAAATCCTCCTTATTTTTTAATTGGATTCATTTTAGTAAGCAAAAAATGCTTTTATTTTCACCCAGATGTTCTCAATCTCGCAAGCCGCCGGGCTATCTGAAAATTGAGTAACCGTTTTTTCCTGCATCAATGAGTGAACTACCTGTTCATCAAAGGGAATCAGTCCGATAACGGGAAATTTATTTTGGGCAGCATATTGCTTGATTTTATCTGTGATTCCTGAATTCAGATCATATTTATTAATGACCA
>CAZVKP010000585.1:0-2146 GCA_964627635.1 uncultured Calditrichaceae bacterium
ACATCCACACATTCACCGCAGTTGTAACAGTATGGATAAATATTGGCATGTCTGGGATCCAGTTGTACGGGACAGGCACTATTACACGGCAGTTTTTGGGGACTACAACTGCAAGCCTGCGGATCGAAGTGGATTTTCAAGGTGCGTTTGGATCGGAACAGGCCCAGTGTGGCTCCAACCGGACAGGCGTATTTGCACCAGAATCGCGGCGCACCAAATATTTCAATTAAAATGATGAGAAAGACCATACTTAACTCAATACCAATAACCCCCCAGCGGATCGCATCGGATATCTGCGCGCTCACTAAGCCAGGCATCGAAATCAGGGTGATTAGCGGTATCCCCAGAATTGCCACTATCATAACAAGCGTCCCGAAAATCAGCCAGTAATACAATGGCTTGGGATTCGGATTGCGGAGCCTCACTAATCGGGGGCGTATTTTCCGGCGCAATTTATCAGCAAATTCTGCCAGCAAATTAAATGGGCAGGTCCAACTACAGAACACCTTGCCCAGCAGCAAGGCGATTATTATAGGAATGACGGCTGCTAATATGGTCGGGAAGTAGAGTTCCTTTGTTAGCAAAATATTCTGCAGCATAAGCGCCGGATCCACTATATCCAGATTCCCGATACTGATGCTGTACAATGTCCCCATAATTTCATGAACACCAAATTTGTTCAAAATCGGAATTGATATTAAAAATAATAGCGTTACGATCTGAACCGTTCTCCTTAATGTGTGTAAGTGATTGTATAAAAATCGTTCAAAACTTGTCATACTTCTACTTCTTGGTAAAATGATCGCTCAAAACAATAATCGAAGATGGATTTGTGGGACATACGTTCTCACATATGCCGCACCCGGTGCATTTATCTTTGTGTACTTTGGGGTACAGTTCATCTTCAAGTGTTATCGCTTCCCGGTAAATCGGGCAGCGTTCATAACATGCCCGGCAGAGAATCCCCTGATACGGGAGACAGGTGCTCTCGTTTATCCGGGCGACTCCCATTTTCACGTTTTCTTTTTCAGTGATAGGCTCCAGTGCCCCGGTGGGGCAGACCGGCGGGCATTTCATGCAGAGATAACAGGGAATTTCTCTGGCGTAAATCACCGGTGTACCCATTTTGATGCCCCATTCACCGTGAGTCATCTTTATGGAATCGTACGGACAAACCTGCTCGCATTTTCGGCAGCGGATACAGCGGTCTTCAAATTCTGCTTCAGGCACCGCACCTGGCGGTCTGAGTGGTGAATGTGCTGCAACAAGTTTGTTTATCCAATCCAATATCATGTTAATTCGAAATTAATTTGTTTTTTGTTTTGAAACGGAGAACGGGAGAATCGGCGATAGGGAGACAATTCATTTTTCCCAAAAAACTCAAATCAAATCCGAAATCTGCAATCGCAAATCCCAAATCTGTCCTATTCTCCGTTTCGCCGTTTCTTTCGTTCACAGGTTCTCTGTTTCTTCCGCTGGAGCATCTTCAAAATTCACGTACGCCGGATAAATCCCGATAATATTCGGAATTTGCTCCTTTAATTGATCGGTCAATTTCTCAAGCTCATCGGGACTGTCACCTTCCAGAACAGCTACAATATGGTTGATTTTGTGGCTCCCATAGGTGGTGACATTTTTGTATTCCTGCAGACGAACCATCACTTCGTCTGCTTTTTCCGGAACGGTTAACACAATGACTCCCGCAATTGGCATATTTTTGATTCCCTATCTAAAGTTTATTAAAATTGCCGGCTGCTCGGTAACGCAACTATAAGTGCATACGCCGCAACCGGTGCATGCATTTTCATTGACAACCGGATGTCCTTCAAAATTTTTATATATCGCAATCCCGCTTAACGGACAATTGGTAATGCAGGACTGGCAAAAACCACCCTGGTATGTAAGACACAGTTCTTCATTCACTATTGCAGTTCCCATTGGTTGCTCGGCAAAATCCTTGTGCAACGTATTATTTTCACAAGCAGAAATACATGGATAATCCTCACAGCGGTAGCAGGGCTGCCGCCGGGGGTGGATAACCGGATAACCGCAATATTCCGATTCTTCTTCACGCCAGACTTGCAACGCTTCATGCGGGCAAGCCCCCACGCATTCATAACATTGCGTGCAGTTTTCCAGAAAGTGC
>CAZVKP010000586.1:0-2123 GCA_964627635.1 uncultured Calditrichaceae bacterium
CACCAGAACAGATTCAATTCGATTATATGGTCCCCAGCGCTTTGGTGAGCAAGGAATTGCCGGACAATAGAATGACATAAGAGGAATATCAAACGCACGCGCGATGTGTAATGGGCCGGTACTATTGGAAATGAAAAAATCAGCCCCGGCAATTACTGCCATATACTGTTCAAGATTCCACTTACCAACAATTTTTATCAGATAGCCGATTTCTGCTTTTTCAGAAATTTCATCAATTAGAGGCATTTCCGATGCGTTCCCGGCTAAGATAATCCTGTAAATAGTGTGTTGTGCGACATAATTAATAATCTTCACAAACATGTCCAGCGGTAAATTGGGAGCAGAGCCGCCGCTGCCAGGGTGAATAATAATGTATGGGGAGTTAATGTTTTCTTCTTCGAGCGTTCGAGTTTTTAACTTGATTAATTCTCGATTAATTTTAAAGTCAAATTCTATTTCATCAGGAGATGGAAGGTGGTCCAGAAAATTTTGTAGTAAGGATAAATTATATTCCAATTCATGACGATCCCCATGTTTGCGATGTTCATATATACGGTTATTCAACAAAAATGAAAACCAGCGATAGCCGGTACCAACTCGATGTGGAATACCAGCTAACTTCAAAGCGGACGCGATATTTATTTCCGGATAAAACAGCACAGCCAAGTCAAAGTTTTTGGATCGAAAATACTTACTCAGCTTTAAACAACCCAAAACACCATGGTGTTCAGTAAGGGGATCATATATTAAAATCTCATTTAAATAATTATGATATTTCAAAAGCGGAGCAGTATAACTGCGAGTAAGAAAAGAAATATTGGCTTCAGGATATTGTTTATGTAAAAGAGAAATTGCAGGTGTGGTTAAAATGACATCACCTATCCGGTCTGTTCGAGAGAGAAGTATATTACGAATTGTCATTATTATTTTTATTTTTCATGGAAGTTGTTATTTCAATAAGCTTAAAATACCTCACTATAAAATTTAAAGAATCGAATAAAGCGGCAAAAAAACCTACCCATCCATCCCTGAAGCCGGATTTAAAAAAATATCGCCGCATAAAACGGATAATAGGCTGACTAAACCAGTATTTAAATGCCAGATTTAAATTGGGTTTCTTACCTTGTTCATAAAGGAAATTTGCCTCAAAAGTCGTATAAAAATCAAATTTGTGGAGGTATTGAGAAATGTTCAAGTAAGGATAATGGTGCAAATTGTGGGTAAGCTTGCCTGTAGCGCCTTTTATTTGAAGCCGCTCATGGACATGTTTTTTAGGAAAATGAGCAGTTTCTTTTTTAAATAATCGAAGTTGTTCATCCGGGTATTGACTGCCATACCGAAGCCATTTTCCGAAGTAGTGATTTTTACGATTTAGAGTAAATGCGCTGACTTCACTCTTTTCTTTTATAACTTGACGAATTTCATCTGCTAAATCGGTTGAAATGCGTTCATCCGGGTCGAGATAAAATATCCAATCCCCTTTGGTTTGTTCAATGGCAAAAGATTTGTTCACGTTAAGATTAGGATCGTTGGGACGACTCAAGACCACACAGCCTGATTGAGTTGCAATTTCTATCGATTCATCCTGACTGTTACAATCAACATATATTATTTCATCTGCCCACATCAATGTTGGAAGTAGTTCCTTAAGGTGATAGGCTTCATTGTGACCAATAATCGTAATTGAAATTTTTATTCCCATATCAATCTACTTGTATTTTCTTCGTCAATAAATAACGATATACCTCAAGAGTTTCGCTTAAAAACCGGTTAAAATTAAACTTAATTTCAGCGGTTTTCCGGGCATTTTCACCCATTTGTTTTCTTAAATCGTCATTCCGTATAAGCATCCCCATTTTTTCACTGAGCTGATCCGGTGATTTAGCAGGAACTATGAATCCCTCCTGATTATCTTTAATCATTTCCGGCAGGACGTTAATATTTGTTACGATGAGTGGACGTCCCATTGCCAAACACTCAGCAGCAATTCTGGAGACAGCTTCGGAGTCATAGGAACAAATTATGCCCACATCGGTAGCGGAAATGACTTGCCGTACATCGTATTTCTTGTCCAGAAAACGAAATTTATCTATAACACCAAGCTCTTTTGCAATAGATTTGAG
>CAZVKP010000587.1:0-2119 GCA_964627635.1 uncultured Calditrichaceae bacterium
GTTGTTGAAGTAAAATATAGCACAGGTTAAGTCAGGATGTTGAGATAGTCCTGGAATCTAATTTCAGGACTATCTTACTAAAGAATTTGTAAACAAATTTTGATCTTTTTAGAATTTTGCTTTTATCAAGTTTCCAATAACCCATTTCTCCACTTTCTCACCGAATTAATTAAATAGATCTCTCTAATTTCTTCAATTTCTTTTTTGTAAATTATGCGCTCAGCAATTTTGTTATTTTCAATTAAAAATGCTCTAAAAGTACCATTGAGTAAACCGCAACTTACCGGAGGTGTAAATAACTGGTCATCTATGGGAATGACAACATTCGCAATACTCGTCTCTGTGATTTCACCCTTTTCATTCCATAATAGTACATCCTCGTAATCCGGGAATTCTGCCAGGGCAGTATCATAAACTGATCTGTTGGTGGTTTTATGGAATAAAAATGGGTTTGAAGAATCAACCGGTTTTTTTGCGAATTTGACTTTAATTGGGGAGGAATTATCTGTCAGGATTAACGATTCAAACTCACATTTTATCTTTCCACTTTTAGAGAGTAGAATTTTCACCTTGTATTGCTGACTACCAAACGATGCTGTTAATTGTTGTAATTCTTTTTGGAGGTCCTTTTTCTTAATATTAAAATCAAAATATTGGGCCGAGTTTAGCAACCGATTCAGGTGGTATTTCAGAAGAAAATATCCATTCTCCGGTGTCCATAAAATAGTTTCGAATAAAGAGAATATGCGATCCGAAGCCGAACTCGATATCACCCGTGTTTTCAATATGGTTTCCTGATATTCAGTTTCCTTGTTTGAATCCCACACAATTCCACCTCCAGTGCCATATTCAATTAGATTTTTCTTTTTATCGATGAGGGCAGTGCGGATCGCCACGCTAAATTGGGCCTCTTTTTCAGGTGCAAGATACCCGATAGCACCTGTGTAAATTCTGCGAGGAGAGTCTTCCAATTCTGCGATTATTTCCATAGTTTTAATTTTTGGGGCACCGGTGATGGATGCACAGGGAAAAAGTGCGGTTAATATTTGAGTGACCGAAGCATTTGTTAATCCCATAACGGTTGATGTCATTTGCCAAACAGTTGGATATTTTTCAATACGAAACATATCTGCAACTTTTATGGTTCCGTGATCCGAGATTTTCCCAATGTCATTGCGAATCATATCTACAATCATTACATTTTCAGCCCGGTCTTTACAGGAATTGTAAAGCTGGTTTTTACAGGACTGATCCTCTTCATTTGTCCTTCCTCTCGGGGCAGTCCCTTTCATTGGCCGGGATATTATTTGCCCATTTCTAAGCGTGAAAAATAATTCCGGTGAAGCAGAACAGATAGTAAAATCAGCCATATCAATGTAGGCTGCATAAGGCGCATCTCGCCCCATATTCAAAAATAACGGCCAGCCGTCTTCACTATAATCTGCATATTGTCTGAATGTGAGATTGACCTGATAGGTATCTCCTTGCCGAAGATAATGTTTTACTCGTGAGAATAATTGATTGTATTTTCCTCGGTCAATTGTGGGATACCAATCATCGATTTTAGTAGTATTATATTTTGGGGTTGGTAATTTAATCGTTTTCGGTTTCTCAAAAATTCCAAACCATATTAACGGAAAGAGATTAGGGGGATGGGTTTTAAATGACTCATCGAAAGCCGGTGCGGCTTCGTAACTAATAAAACCGGCAGCATAGTGTTGTTTTTTTGATACAATATCTTCAACTTGTTTCAATTTTGGAACAACTTTGTTGATATTTCCGGTCTGAATTATCTCCAATGGATTGGTGAAATGTAGCCACTTATTATCAGCAGGATGATATAATAAAACGTCATTTTTCATTTTTGAAAATTTATTTAAGTCCCAGGTTTACGAAGTCATCAGCATCGAATCGTGCTTTAATTTGGTAATCAATATAACCGGTTATTTATTTATTGCAAACCATAATTGGATTGATTTAATGCAGGAGGATATCAATACAATAATGGAATTGTGATGTCGGGAAAATATCTAAGTTAAAATATTTCCACAAATTCTGATATCTTGACTTAGTCGTAATATCCGGTTGTCTTTGTACGCCTGTGAGATAAAATTCTGAA
>CAZVKP010000588.1:0-2114 GCA_964627635.1 uncultured Calditrichaceae bacterium
ATCCGATTGCGGCTCGTAAGTGGAAGCTACAAATCTTAGGGCTTTGTGATCCTCTGCATCGCTTACCTCTAATTTTTCCAAATATTCAGTCTCTTTCACAGGATCATAAGTTGTTAATTTTTTCATGCTTATGGTCCAGAATTGAGTCTGGGTTTGTTTGAGCAAATCATCGATGGAATTATAGGGCGGATTTGCTCTGGGGTAAGACGGTGAATATGTCCAGGATATACCTTCATCTACAATTGATTTACCAAGCCCAAATGCCAGGTGAACCACTCCTTCTTCGGACTTCGCATGGCCGATGGGATAAAAATTGAACGATCTTCCGACACCGGAAATGGTTGGATAAAAATAATCGCCAATTCGCTGACCCACAACTTCCTGAATAATGACTGCCATTTTCTCATCTTCTATTGTATGATTGGTTGCCATTAAATAGGCTCTTGCGCTCTTGAAAAATGTAGACGAATAAACAAATTTAATCGCCTCGACCAATTTATGAAAACGGGTTTCCGTATCGAACTGGTTATTGGGGAGCATTTTAGTCCCATAGATTCCTGCAAATGGTTCAAACATTGCATCTTCCAGCAGGCTGGATGATCGTATCGCTAATGGAGATTGAACTTTGGAAATTAATGCCCAAAGATCTCCAACCAATTTAGGAGGTAGTTCGGTTTTCTGAAACAAATGCGCAATCCGGTCATCGGATAAATCTGTATAAACCACTTCATATAAATTATTTTGCTTCATAAAGGCATCGAAATGCTCGGTTGTAATAACCGTAAGTGTGGGGATTGTTACGGTAACATCCGGATAATCCTGATGGGGAAATTTCTCTTCCAAAATATTTCGGATACCATAAAGACCGTGTGCTTTACCACCAATCTCACCGCTTCCGATAAAAGTAAAGACTTCATCGGAATCAAAAAATTTTCGTTCAAATCTTTGCATTTGCAAGAAAATGTTTCATAGTTACTCAACTAATAACAGAAGTAAATAATATACAATGACTCCCGCATAAGATATAACGGGAGTCTTACATCAATTATTACAACTATTTAACGATAGAAAAAGCAAATATTTCCGTCAGAGGAGAACAACTCATTAAATTTATAAAATTAGCAATCATCAAAGGTGCCAATATAACATTTAAACCCAACCGCGGTCCCGGCATGCTTGTGCAACCCGATTCACAGAGATTACATATGCCGCATCCCGCATATACAAATTTTGCTTTTTGGCAAGTTCACTCACGCTTATGAAAGCTGATGTCATCCTTACATCCAACTTACCCAGAACCTCGTCTTTTTCCCAATAATAATTCATATTACTTTGAACCTGCTCAAAATAACTGCAGGTCACACCTCCGGCATTTGCCAAAAAATCGGGAATCATAAATATACCGCGTTTGTGAATAACTTCGTCCGCTTCGGGTGTGGTTGGTCCATTAGCGCCTTCTGCTATTATTTTCACGCGGTCACTTATTTCATTCACATTTTCTTTTGTAATTTGATTTTCTATGGCTGAAGGAATCAGGATATCCACTTCCTGTTTAATCCAGTCATCACCTGGAATTACCTGGTACCCTTTACTGGCTGCTTTTTCTTTATCGATGCCGCCATAGCGATCAGTAATTTTTAGCAACTCATCCAAATTTACTCCATCTTTCTTTAGAAATGCGTAAGCGGTTTGATCTTCCTGATCCCAACTGGATACGCAAATGACCTTCCCGCCCAATTGATTATATAGTTTGATGGCATATTGTGCAACATTGCCAAATCCCTGCACGCTTGCAATAGTGTCTTCGGGCCGGATATCCAATTGCTTTAAGGCTTCTCTAACGGTAAAGATGGTCCCATAACCAGTAGCTTCCGTCCGCCCTAAAGAACCACCCATACCCACTGGTTTACCGGTGATAAATCCTGGGTATCTCCCATTATGAAGCGCCTCAAATTCATCCAGCATCCACAACATATGTTGAGCACTGGTCATGACATCCGGAGCAGGAATATCACTTACCGGACCGACATCGCGTGATATTTGACGTACCCACCCCCGACAAAGACGTTCCTGTTCATGCAAACTTAAATTATGAGGATCGCAAATGACTCCAC
>CAZVKP010000589.1:0-2101 GCA_964627635.1 uncultured Calditrichaceae bacterium
TTTTTAAAATCTTTTGGTACAATGGAATCAATCTTAAATTTTTTACTAATTTTCATTTTGGATTCTGCTAATTTTAAAAAAATCCGATTAATTATTTTATGAATTTAATTTTCATGTCTTCGAAAATATTTTCACCTTTATTATTAATGATTTTAATTTCAAACCTGGCGGCAGAAGATGCCACCTCCTATTCAATTAGCCTTAATATGGGGATGTATCATTCGATGCGTGATTTGCCTTCTACACCGCAGCCTTTGCCTGAACACGAAAAATATGATTTGAATAACGGTTTTGGTTTGACTATAAATGTGTTTAAAAAAAGTTTGTTAGGGATGAACCAGCGCCATCGTATCGGATTGATGTATGGTTATTTCAGATTGACCGGTGATCCCCTGGTTAAAAATGAAGAGAGATGGAATAAAACAGATAGAACTTATGAAATGCAAAATCTCTGGGGGATTATCCAGATCAGGCTGACAGAAGCTACTTCACCGTTAATCCTGGTAGATATATCCGGCGGCATATCAATTATGACTTACCAGGATGCCGATGGCACCACTCCGGTGTGTGAATCATTTATCTGTTTGCCAACTATAAATTTGGGACTTCGGGCAGGTCTTGCGGGTGTATTTTATATTCATAAAAATATCGGGATTAAAGTGGGATCCCGGATTCATTTACAACCGGGCAAAGGTGAAATCGCTTATCCTTATTCTAAAGGACTCTTTTTTGATTTGGGACTCTTATTGGATTTTCGGTAAATATTATAATGAACACATATATTGCAAAAAAAGGCGTTGAACAATTGCAAAAGTTTGTAATTATTTTTATAATTTTATCATTTGCAACGTGTGGTATTACGCAAGATTCTTCAAAAACTAATATTAACCCCATGCTAAAAAATTGGGTAGTCGCTCAGGTAGGAGAAATGACCGGGTTTGCATTAACCGGTTTATCCTATCGTTTTTTAGAAGGAATAGATGCTGTAAATTTTGACTCTAATAATCAAAGAAATAAATACGCAATAATAAGTGGAATTGTTATTGGTCATGTGGCAAGTAATTTCTTCTTAAAAAAGCCGGCGAAACAAAATAGCAAGGAATTTTTATTCAACAATTTATTCTCTTCAATTCCCACTATTTTTTATTCTTTAGCGGTTAAACCGGAATTTAACGACAAAAAATTTTTTTGGAGAAAATATGATGAAGAATTTGGCTTGGTTTTAGTAGAACTTTTTTTGTCTCCCATGTTTTCCACATTGGGGGCAGAAATTTTTAGTTCAGAGAAAACTTCGGCAAAAAATAATACTGTGATGCAGATCAATCCTCACATTCTGAAGGATATGAACGGATTTTCGATAAACTTAACTTTAAAATTTTAATGATTTCATATATTGGAAAATTATTTATAAATGATCCATCTGTTGGAGATTAAAATATCGTTAATTATTTTCGGTAAAGTTTATGATAATGAAAATATTGCATATTTTGTTTCTTTTTTTCCTTATTATTTATTTTAGTTGTGCAAGCAGTAGATATACTATTTCACAATTAAAGAAAAATGAAGATTTATATAACAAGTTGCTTAAAAAGAAAGTTTTAATTTACAAACACGATAATAATAAAGTAGTTGGTTATTTGTATAATTTGAAGGAAGATTTTATTACGATTTTTATTACCAGGGAAGGCGAAATTTCAGAACTAAAAATTGCTAATAAAGAAATTAAGTCTATAAAAATTAAAAAGGAACAGAATCCTGCTATTGGTTTTGGTATTATCTCAATTTTAGTAATTATTATCCTCCTTGGTTGGGGAACGGCTGGTGCAGCTTCAACAGGTACAAGTTAAATTTTGTAAAAGTAAGAATAGCAAAATTACCGGAAAAAATTGTTGGTTTAAACCAGAACAAATTCTTTTTTTAAAAAATGATAAAAAAATATACTCTAATTTTAATATTTTTTTTATTGTCTTATCAGACAGGTTTGTATGCACAAGAACAATCCGGATTATTTTTAAAAAATTCCTCTTTGGAGAGATCTTTGAAAATTAAACCTTACTTCAAATCAGTAAATAATTTTGTTGACGTAAATATAACGGATAAA
>CAZVKP010000590.1:0-2094 GCA_964627635.1 uncultured Calditrichaceae bacterium
TGAATGGTTGAAATTTTTCCGGTTGATAAGCGGTTTCCACGCTAATGACCAATATCCGCCGGATGGCAGCGATCAAGCCGACGATGAGAAACGGTTCGGAATAGAGGGTATGTTCTTTGATCGATAAACGCACAGTATAAAGAATCTCGGTCATCATCAACATCAACAAAACACGGTCCAGGATTTCCACCACCCAGAGGATCATCTTATCCGGCGGCGGAAAACTGAAGAATGAATTCACAATGTCGGATGTTAAAAATAGTACCGTAACGATGAGCAAAATGCCAACAATAGAATAAGCTGCATATTCAAAAAACTCAAATGTGGAATTAACTCGATCTTTGAATTTCATGCAAACTCCTGAGTGATTTTATAACAATATAATATTTTAAAATAAATTTCACAATTGTTTTTGAGCTCGGGAAGCTACCAACAATGTGTATGATTTACTCGGGAGATAAGAAATAAATTCCGAACCAATAGTGTACCGCCTTAATAGACAGGTTTAATGTTGCATGTTGTCTGTTTGCACAATACTTTTTATCTGGCGTCGGAATTCTGTGGCGCCACCCTGTGCAGGATGCCGGACACTCTGGCATTCAAATCCCAATCTTTGAATGTTCTCCTCAGCAACTTTCCCCACCGCAATTAAAGTTGTATTTGGAAAAATATCAATGAATTCTTTCAACAACGGAAGCGCTTTTTCAAGCTCTGCGTTTTTCGGACGACGATTACTGAGTAATCCTTTGTTCCGGTCATACGGATGCCAGGCAAATGTATTCCATAGAACAAATTTCAGGGGAGAGATCAAGTTAAGTAAAGTGCTCCACACAATGGTGGCAGTGGGTTCGGTGAATCCATTTGGCTTTACCTCCGGTTTGCTGGTTCTTTGCAGCTTGAAATCCGGAACCACATCATGGGGATGAATTCCTTTATTCTCCATATGTCCCAGCAGAATTCTCTCGGACGTCATGGCAACGCCGCTGAAATGGCCGCCCTGGTATCCCACCGCTTCACCGATGATCAGATACTTGGCGGAATTCACTCGCGCTTTCAAATAGTGGTTGAGCTGCATGGAACGAATTTGCGGTCCGTTCTGATCAATCTCGTTTTCCGGATCGACATCATTCCAGGGATTGAATACATCCGGCAGCCCGGTCGGTCTGGAAATATTTGAAATTAACTGTTTAACAGGATCATTCATCTCTGTTCAGATTTGCTTTTTCGGCTGAATATCCATCTCCTTCATAAAATGATTCAAGGTTTCTCTCATTCCCTCCTCAATGGGACGGACTGAATAACCAAGCTCTCGCCTGGCTTTTTCATTGATCCCCAGGTAGGTCGTGCCCGCCATCACCCGCAGACTTTCCGCAGTATATTCCGGCCGTAGGGGAACTACGCTTCCAACCGCTTTCATGATACCGGACATCAATTTCATGGCAGCCGGACCCATTCTGATTTTGGGTGCCGGAATACCGGTAATCTGTTCCGCCAAACCAAAAACTTCGGTCAATTTGTGATTCGGACCTGCTATAATGTAGGTTTCACCTGCTTTCCCTTCCTCCATTGCCAGAATGTGCCCTCTGGCAACATCCTCAACATGTGCCCAGCAAAATTCGGTCTGTTTAGGGATAATTGGCAGATCTTTTTTCAAATAATTTCTGAAGGTGTCGCCCAGTTGGCTGGTGTCTCCGGGACCATATACCACCCCTGGCATCACAATCACCAGGGGAAGACCCTCTTTTATCATGGGCTGGGCAATTTGGTAGTGGGCAATCCATTTTGTGCGGTCGTATTCGCTGAGGTGTTCACCCTCGAATCGGTAATTTTCATCCACTTTTTCTTGTCCGGTATCGGAGAATACTACTAAACTGCTGGTATATACACCCTTGGGAATTTGCAATTCCTTCATCAATTCCAGAACGTTCCTGGTTCCCTGCACATTTATCTGGTAAGCCTTCTCTCTGCCCTTAACACCCACTTTGTACCAGGCTGCCACATGAAAGATGCCATCCACTCCGGACATGCCTTTTCGCATGCTTTCTTTATCAGTAATGTCACCCTCTGCAATTTGCACCTCGATGTCAGTTAGAG
>CAZVKP010000591.1:0-2093 GCA_964627635.1 uncultured Calditrichaceae bacterium
TTGTGATTATCAGTTCTTTCTCCCCTTTTTTTCATGAAACTTTTGACACTACCATTTTTTTGCTTATTGTCATTGCTACCTCTCAATAATTGCCAGCTTAAGTGAAGAGGTCCCGAAAATACATATAATATTGCCAATGGAAAAAATGCTTCCTGAGGAAATATAACTACCAGTAAAATGCCAATAAAAACTACAAGTATTTTTGATCGACTTGTGCCTTCTTTTTGAACATTAAAATTTGGAAACGACTCATAAATTACGGTGGTTACCATCAGTACAGACGCCGCAATGATAATAAACAAATAAATTTTTTCCCATCTAAGTTTTTCCCAAAAATGGAAATTGAATACTAAAAATGTTGCAATGGTTACCGCAGCAGCAGGGATAGGCAAGCCCTCAAAATGCGTTTTATTGGCATCATTTGCACGAATATTAAATCTCGCTAATCGCACCGAACCAAACACCAACGGACTAGTACTTATAAATAATCCCATGGTTCCCCAACCTGAAAAAACGGATTCATAAATTAAAAAGGAAGGGGCAACTCCAAAAGAAACCACATCTGCCAATGAATCATATTCAATACCGAAACGAGAGGCAACATTGGCAAATCTGGCAATTTTACCATCAAGGATATCTAAAACAGCCGCCGCAACAATAAACCATGCTGCATGTACAAATTTACCATTGGCAGATAAAATAATCGAAAAATAACCGGAAAACATGTTACCCAATGTGAATGCGCTTGGCACCCAGTTGCTCTTTACCTTCACTTAAATACTCCAATAATTGACGAACCGCCTTTTACTTTTTGTCCCTTTTGAACCTTTAATTCCACTGAATCCGGATGAAAAAACAGATCCACTCGCGAACCGTAACGGATCATTCCCATTTTTTCTCCAGTCTCTACCTTGTTCCCCTCCCTCAGCTCACAAACAATACGTCGGGCAATTATGCCTGCAATTTGCTTATATAAAACTTTTCGTCCCCCGGCATCCTGGATACCAATGATGGTTTGTTCATTTTCAACAGACGCGCTTTCTCTAAATGCCGGAATAAAGCGACCGCGCTGATACCAAAAATGTTCAACTTTACCTGCAATGGGCACTCTGTTCACATGAACATCAAAAACCGACAGAAATATACTTAACCGACTAACTTTTTCTTTAAAAAAATCATGCTCATGTACTTCCGTAATTTGAATTACCTTTCCATCTGCCGGAGACACGATTGCATTGGGATCGTCCGGAATCTTTCGTTCCGGGTCTCTGAAAAAGAACATATTAAATACGCTAAACATGCCGGTAATTATCGCAAAAATAATGACCAGGGGTTGACCGAAAGCGAGAGAGATAATTAAAAAGGTTAAAAATAAAAGCCAGCTTCCAATAATTAAACCCAGGCCATAACGTGTAATTGACATAATTATACTCTCTACATTAATTGCTCTTTTATCTTGGGATAAACCTCTTTTGCAGTATCAGGTTTAATTTGAAATATCTTCTTGTCAAATTTACCTGCTTCCAATTTTTGCCAGACTAAAAAGTTGTCCGGAGATATCTCATCCCCTAATAATACCTGATTACCAGATTTTCCGAATTCCAGTGAAAATTTTACTAAAATCAAATTCTTTCTATAGAAAAATGATTTTAACACAGCATTTACTTTAGTGCTGATGCGTGTAATGGCATTCATATCACTTCGCTCACAAATTCCCAATGCATACGCATGATAATCATTAATCAGCGGATCTTTCAGTTTCGAATTTTTCAAGTAAAGTTCTAATACCGGCGTTTCCAAATTTGTCCCATCCTTTAATCCCAACCGTTTCGCCAGGCTGTCTGTCGCAACATTCCACAGCACAATCTTTATTGGTATCATTTCCATTTTTTTCACTGCCAGGCTATTTTTATCTATTTTCTCCACATAATGGGTGGGAACGTTGTAGCTTGCTAAATATTCAAAAAAGTAAGAGGCAAGTTCTGCATTTATCTCACCCTTACCTTTCATTGTAGATTTTTTACTTGTGTCAGTAGGTAAAACATCAAGAAATTCCATAATTAATCGATCGGTCTGATCCGTTGCGAAAAGTT
>CAZVKP010000592.1:0-2078 GCA_964627635.1 uncultured Calditrichaceae bacterium
AAATACGGTTTTGATGACTTTAAATTAACCACTAAGTCAGGATTCCTGAAATTATTCAGGACTAACTGAATCGTTCAGATAATAATTGAGGTAATATTAAGCTCTCTGCTGGATTGACAACACTGATATATCGACGTTATTAATTGAGTCCTGTATCAAGATTTGAACAAATGAATGGGAATTATATCAATCGGTAGAAATATAATAAAACTGCAATTTACAAAAATTTTAAGAATTATCAGGCTTAAACTTCTCACAGGTGTCTTCTAAACCCACTTCAGCATTTCGGAGTTGGCATTTATAATAAAAATCTTCCACTTCACCTTTGTTTTCACTCATATGGATGAACGACATTCGGTGTTTGCAAAATTGGCAAGTTTGTGGAATACGCTGTTTTTCCCTGGCAATCGGTCGAATTCCAACCCGATAAAAAAATCTGGAAATGCTCTCTATATAAAAAGAAATTTGCTGTAATATACTCCTGATTCGTAAAAGAATAATGATTTGGAAGACAAACAAAAAAATAACTGCTCCCAGTATAATTCCCATTGTGGTTGGATTAGTTAAAATGGCGCTCATTATTCCCTCTAAATATTCCATTTATATATACCTCAAAAATTCCCTTTAAGTTCACTGTCTTTTCATATTTTATTTTCGTCTCTTTGATTAAAAAGTTAATACATTAAGTATTTTAATTTTGGAATGGGTATTATGATGTTCAAAGCAGCGGAATTTTAATACCGATGCCAATGGTAATATAAAATCCGCTAAAATCATAAGCGGCAGTCGTGCTAAAATCGTCATCCGTATTGTTAATGGTTCCATTTGGCAGCCTTTGATTCGCTTTGAAAGTACCAGTCAGATTTTGTAAATTGGCAAAACGATAACCCACTTCTCCCGAGATAAAAAATGCGGGAAATATTCTGATATTAGCCCCTGCAGCTATATGGGCTGTTAATGCGTTGCTTGAAAATTCTCCCCGGTTATCCACCAGGTTATTCTGCTGATCCTGGTAAAACACATCGGATTCACTCCAGCCAAAACCAAGGCCGGCACCGGCACCCAAATAGGTATTGACCCGTTTCCAACTACTGTAGTTGAAAAAATAGTGGAGTCCGAACCCGATTTCAAACAATTCAATTTGCCGGCTGAATAGGTATTCATAGTCACCACCACCCAATCTCTGAAGGTCTTCCGCACTGTTTTTTTCTTTAAAGTAAAAGGTATTTAAGTGAATGAAATTATTGTCTTGTAAACGATATTGAATCTGAGCACCCCAGGCATAATTTCCGTTAAAATCTGCCGGAATGGGTAAATTATTTTGGACAAGTTTAGCCAATTCATTTACCCGCAATTTAAGATCACTGTTCATATCGTCCATACGGACCGTTGCATATCCGAAATATGGCTTCAGTGTGATGGATCTGGCATTGAGAATGGAAACATTAAGGAGGAAAAAGACTGACATAATAAAAACAAATCGCTTCATGTAGTATCCCGTTAATTTGTCTGATCTATTTAAAAATTTTTTATTTTAATCAGAAATATCGGGTAAATAATATATTTACCAGCCTATAAAATTTCCGTCTTAAGTTAGATAGACTCAATTAAATTCTTCATCCAGATAGTCCGGGTGTAAATAATAGTCTCCGAAACCGGAGCGATCTACAAAAAGAAACACTTTGCGTGATGAATAATATCGCCAGATTTCATAGGGACGGCTATTCAATTCAAACGGATGCCGTTCAATATCGTCCGGAGCACCAAATTTGACAAATATTCTACCGCGGTCGGTGCGCCAGCCTGCTAAAGACATTGAAGAATAATTTTGATTTGCATAATTTACTCTTCGATAATATTCATCCATTAACTCATTTTTTTCAGTATCCGGATTTGGGTCCAACCGCTTCCAGATTCGCTTAAAATATGCCAGTTTTTCTTGGTACCCCTGGTCTAAGGCCCAGCCAATAGAGTCTGCATCTGGAATATATTCCATTTGTTTCAGAGCTGAATTCAAATCTTTCGGCGAATCCGGTGTGATAGTCCAAAAAAAGGTAAATAGCTTTTTGTTCTTTATC
>CAZVKP010000593.1:0-2074 GCA_964627635.1 uncultured Calditrichaceae bacterium
ATATTTCCTATTGTAAAAACATGAATATTTATACCTCCGGTTTTAGTTTTCACACGATCCATGAGTTTGGAACCAGTTTCATTTAATGTTAAATTGCTCTACTGTTTACTGCCTCCAAACCCGGTTTGGAGGCAGAACCATTTATGAACAAATCTAAAATCCTATCAATAAGGAAATTCTCTTCCTCTTTCCAAACTGATTATGGACCAAAGGGCGACATCACATAAACTTTATTTCTTCTGCAAACTCATCCGCCAGACCGGTTAACCGCTCTACTGTTACTTTATCCAATGGAATTCCTTCTTTTTCCCGCACATCCTGTTCTTCAAATTCCTTCTCTCCATGAACATAGATCCGGTCTTCACCCTCTGCCTTTTCAGAATTCTTTAATAGTTGAATGTACTCATCCATGTGCTGCTTAAATGCATCCAGTCCAACAAAAAATTCAGGATTTATTGCCATAAAAAAATGACCGACACGGGGGAAATTTGTTTTGCCTTCTTTTTTATTGACGACGTTGGGCCCGAAATTTGAACCGGAAAGTACCGAACAAAAAATATCGACCATAACAATGAGACCGTAACCTTTGTGTCCGCCGTACAATTCTCCGGCACCACCCAGTGGCAGGAGACCGCCTCCCAAAAGATCTTTCATATTATTTAATACGCGGGCAGGATCTGTGGTTACATTTCCGTTTTCATCCGTTGCCCAACCTTCAGGGAGTTCCTTCCCCAATCGATTGTGTACTTCAACTTTTCCGCGGGGAACAACACTTGTTGCGAAATCCATTACCCAGGGTTTTTGATTTTTTGTGGGAGCGGATACAGCAATAGGATTCGTTCCCATTAAAGCATTTTTACCGAATGTTGGCACCGATAACGGTGCGGAGTTTGTCATCGAAATTCCCAATAGATCATGTTTTAGCGCCATGAGTGGATAATATCCTGCAAAACCGTAGTGATTAGAATTAAATACAGTGACTAACCCGAGTCCGTCTTTTTGGGCTTTATCAATCGCTAATTCCATACCAAAATATCCTGCAACCTGACCAAGACCATTCTGACCATCCACATTTGCTAAAACTGCCGTTTCTTTAACAGTTTTGGGAGCTACATCAGGGATAATAAATCCCGCATCAATACCATCCACATATCTTTTTAATCTGGCAACACCATGTGAATCTATTCCCCGCAAATTAGAAAGAACCAGATTATCCGCAACTTTTTCAGCATCTTCCTCCGATACATTTTTTTTCATCATAATTCGTTTTGAAAAATCCGATAATTCCTGCCATTTAATGTGTTTCTTGTCCATTTTGCCTCCTTATATTATTAAATATTAATGCGAATCCGAAACAAATAAAACTTCGGTATGTTAAATTCAATATCAGAATAAAAATCTGTTGTTCAAGATTATTTACAACACCCCCAATATAATTTTATTTAAAATTAAATGTCAATGATCTTTGTTAAATTACATTAATAAATGGATAAATTCTAAATTCTTTTTAATTATTTCCGGTTGTATATTAATTTTAATATTAAAACGATTGTAATTGAGGTCTCATGATACAATTAAAAAATATCACTTACCATATTGGTATTAATCCTTTACTGAGCGATATCAATTGGAATATACAAATTGGTGAGCGCCTGGCTTTAATTGGCAAGAACGGAATTGGAAAAACTACTCTTTTTCGAATCATAAATAAAGAATTACAGCCGGATTTTGGTGAGATAATTAAACCAAAAGGATTTCAGATCGGATATTTGCCTCAGGAAGAAATCACCATTGAGAGAGGAGATGTGCTGAGCACTGTATTGGAGGGACATGCCGTACTATTGCAGCTTGAAAAGGAAATGCATACCATTCGGGAGAGGTTAAACGATTTGAGTGCCAATGACCGGCAAAAAGATATCTATCGTTTGGGTGAGCTGGAATCACGATTTCAGATTTTGAATGGGTATCAACTTGAATCCCAGGCGAAGAAAATTCTTTCGGGATTGGGTTTTCATCAAACCGATTTTCATCGTCCTCTCTCAGACTTAAGTGGTGGATGGCGGATGAGAGCATA
>CAZVKP010000594.1:0-2069 GCA_964627635.1 uncultured Calditrichaceae bacterium
TTACTAAAAATTTTAAAATGTGAATTGCATGTTCTATAAATTATATGAAAACAAGATATTAATAAGGTAAATTATCGCAAAAACATTATTAATTTTTAAATGTTAAGAAAATATTTCGATTGACAAAATTAACTTATTTAATTACAAATAATTGTTATTATTTACATTAAACCAAATAATTTGTGAATGATTCACTAATTGTAAATTATTTAAAAGATGGAGGATATGTATGGTTCCGAACAAAAGTTATACCTCAGTTAATGATTTTATGGAGATGGTTTCCGCTAAAAATCCAGGTGAAAAGGAGTTTCATCAGGCAGTAAAAGAAGTGGTGGAGACCTTGTGGGATTTCCTGCAAGATAACCCCCGTTATACCCATGCAAAAATTTTAGAGAGAATTGTAGAGCCGGAAAGGGTGATTGTTTTTCGAGTACCCTGGAGAGATGATCGGGGTGAAATACAGGTCAATCGCGGATTTCGGGTAGAATTTAACTCTGCCATTGGACCATACAAAGGCGGGCTGAGATTTCATCCCTCTGTAAATCTGGGTATCCTGAAGTTTTTGGGATTCGAGCAGGTATTCAAAAACAGTCTGACAACCTTACCCATGGGTGGGGGCAAAGGCGGATCGGATTTCGATCCCAAAGGAAAATCGGATAATGAAGTCATGAGTTATTGTCAATCCTTTATGACTGAGCTTTTCAGACATATTGGTCCCAACACAGACGTACCTGCCGGTGATATCGGTGTTGGTGGTAGGGAAATCGGGTTCTTATTTGGCCAGTATAAACGGTTGCGTAATGAGTTCACCGGCGTTTTAACAGGAAAAGGATTAAACTGGGGCGGTAGTTTGATTCGTCCGGAAGCTACCGGTTATGGTTGTGTTTATTTTGCAGAAGAGATGTTAAAGACCAAAGGCGACTCGTTCAAGGGAAAAACGGTGGCAGTTTCCGGATCCGGTAATGTTGCTCAATTCGCAACACAAAAGGTTATTGAATTAGGCGGTAAAGTGGTAACGCTATCCGATTCCAGTGGCACTGTTTATGATCCTAATGGAATTGATGAAGAAAAACTCGATTTTGTGTTTGATTTGAAAAATGTAAAACGGGGTCGCATGAGTGATTATGCTAAAAAATATGGCGTGGAATATTGGGACGGTGATAGGCCCTGGAAAGCCAAGTGTGATGTTGCTCTGCCATGTGCAACCCAGAACGAGATTAATGAAAAAGATGCGAAAATGCTGGTAGAAAACGGGTGCATTAGTGTATCGGAAGGTGCCAATATGCCATCTGAACCTGGCGCAATAGATGTTTTCTTGGAATCGAAAATACTCTTTGGTCCGGGTAAAGCAGCAAATGCCGGCGGGGTGGCAGTATCCGGTTTGGAAATGAGCCAAAATAGCATGCGAAAAGCATGGACCCGGGAAGAGGTGGATCAGCAATTACATCAAATTATGAAGAATATCCATCAGACCTGTTTAACTCATGGTAAACAGGGCGATTTTGTGAATTATGTAAAAGGTGCCAATATTGGTGGTTTTATAAAAGTTGCCGATGCCATGTTAGATCAGGGTGTTGTATAAAGCTGATATTCTTTTTCATGTAAATGGGGGTGTTGGATATCGCCCCCATTCTATTTTTCATCATTCTAATCCATAAAATTCATATCTTTAAACAACCTAAATAAAATTTTTTATAAAAATATTGAAAAAAATACTAAAGTATTGGGTTTAAATATCGATTAATATAAATAAGGAGTGTAAGACCGCTTACGCTTCCGTATAGGCCTCCTCCAATATGTCGCCTCTTGATCAATTCGAGAGGCGATTTTTTTTAATCTGCATTCAATTTAAAATATCTGCAATATTTCTCAATATGGATGTTCAAATATCTTCATTTAATATCGTCACTGTATGATCTTTATTGACCTTGAGCCAGCGCCCACGCCAGAAAACTTTGCGGGATAGATAACTGTAGACAGTGATAGGCAATTTAATAAAATCCAATAATAATACTGCCCAAATAAACTTCCACAATTTTTGGTCTTTTACAAATTTTAAATTTAAAATT
>CAZVKP010000595.1:0-2058 GCA_964627635.1 uncultured Calditrichaceae bacterium
GCTTCCAATTCCTTTTGCCAAAGGGTGTCTTCTGAATAAGATGTCCCCGAGGAACTGATTCGTTTGGCATAAAGTTGAACCAGATCTCGTGCAATATTTTCAACTGCTTTCTTTGTTCTTTCTTTGGTCCGCTCCCAGTCTGCTGTCCCCAATTGCGTAAGAGTCGGTGAATATCCTTCTTCGCTTACATACTTTTGAACATAATTTAATTTATCCAGGTTAACGTAGAGGACGTCATTATCCGCGTACTCGATCTTTAAACAATCCTTTTGTGCCCCTGCAACTGTTATTCGTTCTGTTCCGATGTAGCGCCCTACTCCATAATCGACATGGACCACATAATCCCCATATTTCAGACTGTTTAAATGTCTGATTAAACTACCGGATACTCTCAATTTTCGGCGATTTTTGCGAGCTTTTATTCGATCGAAAATTTCATGCTCGGTCAGTATTTCCAGGGGCAGTTGCGGAAGATAGAATCCGCTGTGGATGTCCCCCTGAATAAATTTTATGGGTGGAAGCCACCCCATTTCTCCCATGATAAATTCTTCCAGTCTCTCCCGGCGTGATGGTTTGTCATAGACAACGTATAAGTTATAATTAGATTTATTATTTCTTCCTAATTTGTCATCCAGGTGTTTCACTAAAAGTTTAATATTTCCATGGAAAGACTGGGGTTTTTGAATGTTAAAGTTAATATCTGCCCCGTTGGTGGAGTGAAAATGGGTATGAAAAATCTGGCGGAAATTTTTTAACTGCGTTTCAATTTCCCTGCGGGTTAAATAGAGGGTATGCGGATCGGAACTGCGTTCCACATCATCACTGAATAAACGGTTGGCATGTTCCATCCAACTATCCATGATATTGTTGGTTCTCTCAAAATCATCCCAAAATATAAGCGACCCTTTTTTTAAATAATTAATTAAACTGGCTTTATGATTACTATTAAGAGTTTTCCCGACAATTCGTACTTTCTCTTTCTGGCGTATTGACATCTGAGATAAAATATCGAATTCCCGGATTGACTCAATGGAATCATCGAAAAATTCTATCCGGAAAGGAGCATCCGCTTCAAAAGAAAATACATCCACGATACCCCCTCTGGCACTGAATTGCCCAATTTCCTCAATTGCCGGGACCCGCTCGAAACCAAATTCAACCAACCATTCGATTAAAAAGTCCCGATCTAATTCATCTCCCACTTTTAAATGACTAACCTGATTACGAATTGCCTCGGGGGGATCAATTTTTTGTGATAGTGCTACCGGCGTGGTCACCACAACAGATGTTGGGTTCTCCAACAAAGATACAAGGGCATTTAATCTTGAACTGTGCAGTGCCGGCGCAAAACTGCCTTTGTCGAAAGGTACAACCTCTGCCTGAGGAAAGTAAAATACCCTGCTATCCGGCATCAAAGATTGTAAATCATCGGTTAATTTTTCGGCTTGTTCGGTATCCGGCACTACCGCCAACAGACTGTTTTCAAAAAGATCGATTACATAGTTGAGAACAAAGCTCAAAAATGAGCCACTGATACCACGAATCTGCACCTGGTAATTGGAATATAACTTTTCTCGAAAGTTCTCAAATTCCGGAATCTGTGTTAGAATTGACTTTACTTTTAGCATTGATAGTTACTACAAATATTCACCGTCAATAATAAGCAGAATTTAACATAAAGTTCCTGCACAATAAAGAAAGTTTTAATCTGGAAAGCATTAATATTTGAAAACGCAACTGCTTTACTTCAAAATGAAATGAGTGATTTTTATGATACCTGTTGCTTCATTATAGATGTATTTTCAGTCGATACTGCCATACAGGCCGCTTTTCCCCAGAGGAGCACCTCATGCGGCAGGGAATGAAAATTTTTTCAAATGGATATTTCTCATGTCCGAACCTGCAGGCATTAGTGATAACCACACAATTTAGATTAAAGTAAAATGATTGTATCCTTTACTACGCAGAGTGTAATAATAAAAAATAAAAAGTATAAATTTGTGTTTAAACCTCATCCCTTTCCCCTCACACGGTGACCACCATGTGGCATCCCCCTTT
>CAZVKP010000596.1:0-2051 GCA_964627635.1 uncultured Calditrichaceae bacterium
GATAATATGCTTATTTGTATCCCCAACTAATGCCTTTTCTGGTTTGATGTTAAACAATACCACACCCGAACCAAGAAAGGGTTCAATCCAAATCCCATTGCCATCCCATTTAATTGTGCCTGCAATAAATTTTATAAGTTTAGTTTTTATTCCCTGACATTTTATCGGAGGAATAACAACCTTTTCTATGTTTTTAGGTAGAAGTGTATTTTTCATTTTTTAAATATTTATTCTTCCATGTTTAAAATTTATAGTAACGTATATGATACTTAATAGTTTCTCCAGAAATCATCAAACTCCTTTTTGGTTGAAAATTCACCAATTCCGTTTTTAAAATCATCTATATTATTGCTAGATATTGATCCAATATTTGTTGTGTTTCCACTACCGGTAGTCTTTCCTGCTATTTTATGTTTTTGTTGCACAAAAAATTCTATATCGATAAAGGGTGACTGCAGCTGTGAAGCTTCGATTACCTGTTTAATCTCTGTTATATTACAATCAGGATTTCGAGTATATAAGAATCCTATTACCCAATGTTCTGTATATTCGGAATAAGGGTAAAGAATTCCTTTTTTACCTTTTGGATCTCTGATATATGACTTATAGGAACCCAATGTAAATCTAAATTTTTTAATAGTTCCATCTTTATTAAATTTTCGATAAGTTGATTTAACTTCCACTGCTATCTTTTCTTGAGGACTGTGCTCTTTATATAAACTAAAATCAGGGTAACTGGTTTGTCCGGATTTTTCCAATTTCATATCATGTTTTTTGCTAATATTCACGACTAAGGGTTCACAAAAAATTTCAAATATACCGGACAAAATTTTAGAATCATAAGATAAAGTGTATACACGTGATTGTTTAGTTAATATTCCTACAAGTCCCCACTCTAATTTATCAGGGTAAAGTTTCTTTATTTCAGAATAGAATTCTTTGTCAAACCTCATCAATCACCTTTTTTACCAGTGATTAAAATTATTATCGATTCTTTTATTTAATAGACATTTCAATTTAGAATAAACAAATAAAAATAATATAAATCAATATTTTTCTCACAAGTCAAACAATAATTTAGCAATTGCTTGATGAAAAGAGTGGATTTTTAAATACTAACGACAAAATTACTTAACTTTTGATATATTACTCAAACAATCACAATGAGTGCCATAACAACCGCGCCGATAATATCTCCCGCGGCATCCATAAAAAACCGCTTCTTACTTTCATATATTTCTTCGACATCTTTAGTAACAAATTCCCGGACTTCCCAGGCAAGGGCGACAACGCCAATCAAAATAACCGTTGAGTAAGAATCTACCCAGTTCAGGAATATTTTAGCCAAAATTCCACCTGCGAGAATATGAAACCATAGCCATTTATTTTGTATAAATGCATATTGTAAAAACATGATCAGCTCCTGAATTTTGAGACAGATATTAATTAATTTTTATCCGGTATCCAAATCATCTGTACGGAATATTCCGTTTAATGTTTAAATTTTGACTATTAAAATACCTTAAAATGCTTTGTGACAAAATTTTTTGTACATTTCAAGTTTATTCTTATATTAAATTTTAATCTGATCAGGAAAAATTTATGAAAGCACTCAATTTTGATGGAAAAGAACTATCAATAGCAGATAAGCAAATACCCAAGCGGGATACTGGCGAGGCGTTGATTAAAGTCCGTTATGCCGGAATTTGTAACACCGATCTGGAAATTTTAAAAGGCTATATGGGTTTTGTTGGTACCTTGGGACATGAATTTGTCGGAGTGGTTGAGGAAGCCAACAATTCCACTCTAATTGGAAAACGTGTAGTTGGAGAAATCAACTTGGCTTGTGGAAGTTGTGATATGTGCATGAAAGGCATGGGCCGTCATTGTCCCAACCGGAATGTACTTGGTATCGCGGGGAAAGACGGTTCAATGGCGGAATATCTCACCATGCCGGAGCGAAACCTGCATGTAGTGCCCCAGGCTATACCAGATACAAAAGCGGTATTCACCGAACCGCTGGCAGCTGCTTGCGAGATTACCGAACAGCT
>CAZVKP010000597.1:0-2023 GCA_964627635.1 uncultured Calditrichaceae bacterium
ACGAAACATCTCTCCTGAAACCATTCCTCCCCTTTGATCTTTTAAAGCCTTTTTTAAGACTTGGTTTTCAAACTCGGTTCGGTCTAATTCGCCTGTATCGTTGAGATACGGGCGAAGTCTTTTTTGAACTAACAACACAGCTTCTGCTGGCTCAAATCGTCCTATTCTTCCTAAACGTTGAATTGCGGAAGTCCAGTAAGCAGCTTCAGTAATCAGACTTTTAATTGGAAGTTCCACTCCAACTTCAATTGACGAAGTACCTAAAATGATGGTTTTTTCATCAATCAATGAATGATCTTTAAACATTCCGCTATACTCAATAATTTTAAATTGATTCTTAAATTGGCTTTCGATGACTGGTTTCAAATGTCTTAATCTGAATATTGAATCAAAAATAATACATAGAGGCTTTGGTAGTTGAGGAACGTATTCCTGTAATTTTAGAAGTAATTTTTCTCTTCGAGTGTACTTAAATTCTTCAATATGAAGATCTATAGGATGATTAAAAGCATAGTCGTCTTTTTCCCCAATGGAATCCTCAAAAGTTATGAATTCTACATGTTGATTCCTAAATAATGCCTCAATGTCTTCATTCGTTGTGGGTGTTGCAGAGAGGAGAAGTATTTTGGAAGCAATCGTTTCAATTAACCAGTTTAGTAAAGGTGCAAAATTAGCAAGATTAGTATAAAGATGAAATTCATCAAAAATAATAATAGCCCCATTTAAATATGAACTTATCCATTTAGAGTTCAAGTACCATCCATTTTTGAGTAAGTGAAGAACGTCAGGTGTTGTTACAAAGATGTTTTTAGGTGAAAGATATTTATGATTTAACAGTACTTTCTTAATCAAGTCACTTTTATCAATAATATTAATTTCTGGATGCTTCTTTAAAAATCTAAAAAGCGAATCAGATGAATACTCAAATATGGTCAATCCTCTTTTTCTTTCATCTTCATTTGGCCAATGAATTATATCTTTGAACTCCTTTTTAAGTGAGGAAATTTGAGCATTCATTAATATCTTTGTAGGATAGGTCAAAATTAATGGGAATTTGCTCAATTTAGGATCTTTAATTAATTGCGTATTTATAAAACTTTTTCCAGAACCAACAGGGGCTTCAACCATTATGATCTTAGAATTGGAATGAAGTGAATTTAAAGTTTTATCTTGAAACACTCGTAATTTGCCAGTTTCCTTAATTGTTCTTTTTCGTAATTTTAGGTTCTTGTTCATAATTTTTATTATTCTTTAGATTTTTACCAAGTGCTAACTTATCCTCTTTTCCTCCTCTCCCGCTCCAGCTCCTCCTTTGTCCAGATCTCATCCTTTGTTTTACAGTAATCCGCCTGGAAACAGTCCGGGCACCAGCCGCTGCAGCCGTCAATGTGCAGCCCGGGGAAATCGGTGACCGGTTCATGCAGATATTCCTCTGCCAGAAAAGCATATACCAGGCGGGAAGGAACTCCATCGTTCAGATCCAGCGAAATGCCGTGATTGTCCAGGGCGGTTAACAACTGGTCTAATTTGGTCCGTAATTCTTTATCGCAAAGATGTTCCGCTGGCGGGAAATCCCTGGGATCGACACCCAGTATCTCATGAAACGGTTTAACCGGCGCTTCTTCAAAAGCCAGGCACTGTTTCAAAAATTGGTTTTCCAGCTCCGGATCGATATCTTTTTTCCCTTCAATGTGACCGTTTTTCAAAATCAGTTTTGCATTTAACAACGCATTTTCCTGTTTAATTCTCTCTTTTTTTCCAGACATACATTCTTCCTCATTTTGGTAGAAAAAAACAAAACAGTTCACATCAAAAATCCAACATCATTTATCCGCAATTAGATATCCGGTATAAAGCATACGTCATCCAATATCCAATATCACCAGGCTACCGCCACCTCACTCACATATTAGGTGAGAGTTAGCATCCGCATCAATTCATTGGGCATTCAATTATCCGGCATCCGGCATCCGGCATCTGGTATCAGGCATCCGGTATCCGGCATCCGGTATCATGCATCCGA
>CAZVKP010000598.1:0-2021 GCA_964627635.1 uncultured Calditrichaceae bacterium
AATTATACCGTTATGACATTTGCTGCTCAAAACAACTGGTGGTGGTGGAAAAGTTTTTTCCGGAATGGGTGGTGTATGTTATAACCTATAAATACATTTTTAAACGTACTAAAAGCCCATTCATTTGAATGGGTTTTTTTTTATCTAAAGGAAAACGAATTTTAAAACATATGACAACTACTTCAATGACATTTGAGCACTTTAAGGAAATAGCTAAAGCAGGAGCTATTGTTCCGGTGTTTCGGAGAATGAATGCAGATTTAATAACACCGGTGTTGGCATACCTCAAAATAAGAAATAAAGATAATTTTTCTTTTTTATTCGAGAGTGTGATAAAAGGTGAACATTTGGGAAGATACTCCTTCATTGGAAGTGACCCCGTTCGGATAATAGAGTCTACCGAGGGAGATTCGGATTTTTTTCAGCAACTTCAGGATTCACTCAAAAATTATCATCCGGTGATAGTTGATGAGTTGCCCCGTTTTACTTGCGGCGCAGTTGGATTTATCGGATATGATATGATTCGGCAGATCGAGAATTTGCCTGATTCCAAATACGATCCCATCCGGATCTCCAATGCGGTAATGGCGTTCTATTACAACCTAATAGCATTCGATCATCTTAAGAATCAAGTCATCATTATCGCCAATGTGTTTGTCAAAGAAAATTCTGATGCAAACGAATTATACCAGGAAGCAAATCAACGGCTCGATGATATCGTCCAAAAATTAACGTCACCACTGAAAATTAATATAAGTTTCTTCGCAGATTCAAAAAATTTTACCAGCAATTTTCCCAGCACGGATTTTAAAAAAGCGGTAGAAACTGCAAAAGAACATATCTTTGCCGGCGATATTTTCCAGGTTGTTTTGTCACAACGAATGGAGATGTCGTATAAGGGAGATATCTTTCAGGTTTACAGGTCTTTGCGAAATATTAATCCCTCCCCGTATCTGTTTTTTCTGGATTTTCTGGATTATCAATTGATTGGTTCGTCACCGGAGCCGCTCATTAGAGTGGAAGATGGAGAAGCGGAAATCATTCCCATTGCCGGAACTCGTCCCAGGGGGCGTAACAGGGAAGAGGATCTGATTCATGAGGATAGCCTTTTGAGTGATCCCAAAGAATTAGCAGAACACGTGATGTTAGTTGATTTAGCCCGAAATGATATGGGACATGTTTCCACACACGGCTCCATCCAGGTGGAAGATTTTAAGACCATCGAACGCTACTCACATGTGATGCATATTATCTCGCGGGTAAAGGGAAAACTGGATATGCAGTATGATGCGGTGGATGCGTTCCAAGCAGCATTTCCGGCAGGAACAGTCTCAGGTGCCCCCAAAATTCGCGCCATGCAAATTATTAATGAACTGGAACCGGAAAAGCGGGGATTTTATTCCGGAGCAATTGGCTATTTTGATTATAACGGAAATATGGACATGTGTATTGCAATCAGGACCATGCTGGCAAAAAATAATAAAATTTACCTTCAAGCCGGTGCAGGTATAGTTGCAGATAGCATTCCGGAAAATGAATTTCAGGAAACGATAAATAAAGCAAATGCCCTTAAGAGTGCAATAGAATTAGCGACAGGAGGTTTCAATGATTCTTTTTATTGATAATTATGATTCATTCACATACAATTTGGTTGATTATTTCGGTCAATTTGATAAAGATCTTAGAGTTGTAAGAAATGATAAGCTCACTTTAGATGATGTGGCTGGAATACAGCCGGATGGTATCGTTTTCTCACCCGGACCCGGTACACCAAACGATGCCGGGATGAGTTGTGCTATTATTCAAGAGTATCACCGGACAATTCCAATTCTGGGAGTTTGTTTGGGACATCAATGTATTGGTCAGGTCTTTAATGGCAAGGTTATACGAGGTAAAGAACCGGTCCACGGGAAAACCTCGGATATTTTTCACAATGAAGAAGGAATTTTTAAGGATATTCCCAATCCCTTTCCGGCAACCCGGTATCACTCTTTAATTTTGGAGAGGAAGAGTTTACCTTC
>CAZVKP010000599.1:0-2008 GCA_964627635.1 uncultured Calditrichaceae bacterium
TGCTAGCCAAGAGAAAAAGCTTTATCAAAAAGGATTTATCGTTGCCAGCGAAGGTAATATAAGTATACGCTTAAACGATGAGAAAATTTTAGCGACAGTAAAGGGCGTAGAGAAAGGGAATTTAACCGAGAAAGATTTAGTCACTATCGATCCGTCAGGAAAACCACTTGAGCTAAACAAAAAACCGTCCAGTGAAATAAAAATGCATTTGAAGGCTTACCAGCAACGCCCTGATGTGAAGGCCATTGTTCATGCGCATCCGCCTTATGCAATCAGCTTAACACTGGCGGGCATAAAATTGGATAAACCCTATTTACCAGAAAGTGTTATCCTTTTGGGATCGGTGCCCACAATTCCCTATGCTCGCCCATCCACAAATCAAGTTGCGGAGAGTATTCAACCATTTGTAGAGAAAACCGACGTGATGATTCTTGAGAGACACGGAAGTTTAACCCTGGGCAAATCTTTGGATGAAGCATACCACAAACTGGATATTTTGGAACACACTGCTAAGATCGTTTGGTTAGCGAAACAATTAAATTCGATTCAACCCATTGATAACGAAGAAGTTCAAAAAATTCTCAATTTAAGAAATGATGTTTATGAATTGACATTTCCGATTTTACCGTTTGATTAACGACAAAATTGCGGCGTAGAATAACCACAAACTTAACCACTTTATTTAAGCATATTTTCACTGATATCAGAATTTCATTGTCTTAAGCCTTTGGTAAAATTTTCCAATGGGGAATCCGACCACATTGAAATAGCATCCCTCAATTTCTTTTATGAATAATGAGGCAAATCCCTGAATTCCATAAGCTCCCGCTTTATCAAATGGTTCACCGGACTGAACGTACATGGTAATCTCATCATTTGACAACGGGTAAAAAGTAACTTTTGTAATTTCATGCTCGATAAATTGCTGACGATTACTTAAAAGACAAAACCCTGTAATCACGAGATGGGTACTATCGCTTAAAGTGGTCAGCATTCTGACAGCGTCCTCTCGATCTTGGGGCTTTTCGAAAATTTGACCGTCTTTTGTTACCACAGTGTCTGCGGCAATAATCAGGTCAAAGGTGGTGTGCTGAGAAACCCAATTCGCTTTCTCGCCGGCATTATGCCGGGCATATTCAAGAGGAGACGCACCAATCGGTTTTAATTCTTCAATTTGCGGTGGATAAATTTCAATATCCATTCCTAATGAGCGTAACATCTGAATTCGCCGGGGCGATTGGCTGGCAAGAATGATTTTTTTGCCGGAGAGATGGCAAAGCTCGGTGATGAATTTCATATATTAACCCATATAGATAGCAAAAAGGCCCACAACCATATCCGCTTTTAAAAGGTTACTTACCACCCCCAGATTCCGTATACTGGCATTAGTCCAAATACTAAAAATTGAATAACCAACAACGGGATACACACCAATCAAAACAACTAATAAATACTTGATCCCGTATATCCGGAAAATATATGGCAGCATTGTTAAGCAAAGTAGTATGATGAGGGTAATTGTCGCAAGTGTCAGTGCTGTTCTGGTCCCAAACAATATCGGAAAAGTACGAGCATCACTCACCACATCTCCCTTCATATCTTGTACATCTTTAATTATTTCCCTTCCCAGATGATAGAAGAAAGCAAAGCCGGCGGGAATCAAAGTTTCTTTTACCCGGTTTACCGCAATACCGCCATACACAAAAGCCATCGCAGTCGTGATACTCACTGCCAGATTTCCCCATATCGGCAGTCGTTTCAATCTAAATGAGTATAAAAACAGGAGCACGGAAAAAACAAATGCAATGAAAAATGCAATATTATTAATAAATAGGGAGAGACTGATTCCAATAACATATTCAACAATGGCTATTACAAAAGCAGTTTGAGGTAAAACCAATCCGGAGGGTATGGGGCGAAACGGTTTATTAACAGAATCTATCTCTTCATCAAAATAATCATTTATGGTATTGGCGGCTGCCATAATAAAACCGCCTGAGATACATGC
>CAZVKP010000600.1:0-2001 GCA_964627635.1 uncultured Calditrichaceae bacterium
GATTTACCATATATTCTAGCTCTAACTCTTCTGCACGATCCTCAGTCAATGCCAGGCAGATAATTCCGCGTCCGTATTTTGCCATAAAATTTATTGCTTCGGGCGTCACTTTTTCTGCTGCCATGATAAAGTCGCCTTCATTTTCCCGATCTTCATCATCGACAACGATTAATATTTTTCCGTTTCTTAGGTCTTCTAAAGCAGCTTCAATGTCCGTAATAACCTTTTTTACCATTTATAAATTTCTCCTAAAAAATCAATAACCCCAACTTTTTAATTTGTCAATAGTTAACCCGTTATTTTGAGTTGTATTTAATAGACGTTCTACATATTTTGCAATCAGATCTACTTCGATATTAACTTTATCACCGGCTTTAGTGTTATGGAGAGTGGTATGCTTCACTGTATGTGGAATAATACTGATTCCAACCAAATTCTTCTTTAAATTGGCAATTGTTAAACTAATCCCGTTGACAGCAATTGAACCTTCCAAAATACAATATTTCATAATTTCGTTTTTTAATTCCACTTCCAGATAAAAATTTTCACCCCGTTGTTTCCACTGTGTTACTATTCCGATTCCATTGATGTGTCCCTGCACCAAATGACCGCCCAATCTGGATTCAAGTGTGAGTGAACGCTCAAGGTTAACTAACTGTCCCACTCGAAAATTGCCGAGTGTGGTTTTTTGCAATGTTTCTCCCACGGCTTCCACCATAAAATGATTTTCATCTCTTTCGATGACCGTTTGACACGCCCCGTCGATTGAAATAGAGTCATCCACTTTAAGGTCTTCTAAAATCTTTTTCGCACTCATTCCCAATCGAAAACCATCCGCCATTTTTTGGATGGTTGTCACATGACCTATTTCTTCGATGATACCGGTAAACATTAAAATTCCTCCGGTTGATGTCCGAAAATGGCTTTAAAATCGCGATATCCCTCAACAAGCGCCTGATGATCGAGAATTTCGATGTCAGTTTTTTGTAATCTTAAGGCATCGGATAAAGAGGTTATTCCGAGGTCATTGATACTTTGAATTCCTTCTCCGATAATGGTTGGTGCAATAAAAATAGAAATTTTATCGAATAACCTTTTTTGTACAAAGCTGGTAAAGATAGAAGCACCTCCTTCCACCAAAACAGAGGCTATTTTTAAATTTGCCAACCGTTCAAGCACTTCAATCAAATTAACAAAACCAGATTCGTCCGGCTGAACGGTTATCACTTGTAATTCCCTTTTCAGAAGTTCCCGCACTCTTGGGTGATTTTGTGCCATCACTGTAAAAATAATAGTTTTATCCTGGATTCCATCAGAAATCAACTTAGCGCCATCCGGAATAATTAAATCATTATCCAGCACAATTCGATAGGGATTGCGTCCCGGTATTAATCGTACTGTGAGAGATGGATCGTCTTTTACTGCGGTATTGGCACCAACCATTACTGCATCGTACTGCGACCGCATTTTGTGAACCCGCTTTAACGCTGTTTGATTGGTAATCCACTGTGAATTTCCACTGGATGTAGCAATGCGACCGTCCAGTGACTGGGCAATTTTCAAATGAACAAACGGATAACCGGTTTGGATAAATTTATAATACTTTTCATTAAGCAAGGCAGCCTCAGGTTGCAGAATACCAGTCTTCACTTCAATTCCGTGTTCCTGCAGTTTTTTGATTCCCCGTCCATTTACGTGTGGATTTGGATCTTTGGATGCCAATACCACACGACCGATTTGTTCTTGAATTATCCGATCTGTGCAAGGTGGGGTCTTTTTATTTGGAATTCCGTTGACACAAGGTTCCAGATTACAATACAAGGTTGCATTTTTGACAGTTTGTGAAGCGTTTTCAATAGCAGCAACTTCGGCATGTTTGCCCCCATAATTCTCGTGGAAACCTTCTCCGATTACCTTCCCATCTTTTACCAGAACTGTACCAACAACCGGATTAGATCGGAAGAGCGTCGTGTAGGGAAAGAGTGTAGATCTCGGTGGTCG
>CAZVKP010000601.1:0-1997 GCA_964627635.1 uncultured Calditrichaceae bacterium
CTTGCATCCCCCTCCCTAATGCATTAGGGAGGGGGAATGTGGGGGTGGGTCAGAATATATTAATATTAACAATAATGCGTTATTTTACAACATGCTGAGTAAAGCATACAATCATAAAAAAGATTTTGTTTCTACAATTGGAGCAAACACGTTTTTAGATTTTTGTAATTGAAAATGCAAAGACTTTTAGAAATATCAAGCAGCGTGAGAAAAAGCAAATTTCTATGAAAATAAAATGGGTAAAGAGAAACAAGTTGATTGGTTTTGGAATTCCCCAACCTGGAACTCAGAACCTTGAACCTGTTCAGTTTATTTCGTATGTTTCGTGGTCAAATTCAACATAGTTTATGATAAATATCCGGAGATGTTTCAAATGAAGATGAGAATTTTTTCCTTTTTCCTTTTCACTTTTTCCTTTTTCCTTTTTATAACTTGCAGTGACGATCCGGTGGCGCCGGTCACTACCGGTACCGTTGCCGGGCAGGTTCTGGATTCACAATCCGGCACGCCCATAGCTAACGCCAGCATCACTACCACCCCCGCCACCAATGCGATTACCAGCGACAGCAGCGGTAGCTTTACCATCCCCAATGTGGAGGAAAGTAAATTTACCGTTTCCGCCTCCAAAGCCGGTTACCGCAAAGGCATCGTGAACGTGAACGTGCAGGCGGGCGATACCGCGCAAGCAATTATCCAGTTAAACCGGGAAGAAGATACCAATACACCTCCCACCACACCCCATAATCCCACACCGGCAGACGGCACTGTGGATCAAGCGGTTTCTCTCACGTTGAAATGGTCTTCTGAAGAAACCGATCCCGGCGATACGCTGACTTACGATGTCTATTTATATCCCGGTAATAATTCACCGCAACAAATCGTCTCCGGCGGCACAGAGGACAGCGTGGTGGCGACGGATTTGAAATACGGAACCACCTATTACTGGCAGGTAGTGGCAAAAGATAACAATGATGGGGTGACTCACGGAAAGGTGTGGAGTTTCAAAACTGTCTCATTTCCGGATAATCCAATGGTGTATGCCCGAAGTGTTGATGGAAATTATGATATTTATTCCGCCAATGTGGATACCCTGGACAGCCGGGTGGTTCGGCTGACAGAAGAATCCAGCCGGGACTGGTATCCGCGGTTAAATCCTGCACGGGATAAAATCGCCTTTGTTTCGGATCGAACTGTGGAACCACATATTTACACTATGAACACCGATGGCAGCAATATCGTTAAGGTGACCCAAATTCCGGTCACCGGGTATTACAACTACGGCATCGGATTTTGCTGGTCGCCCAACGGCACCCGGTTTCTTTACAGCAATTACGAAAAGCTCTACCGGATTGACGCCAATGGCACCGGGCTAACGCAAATTGCCACGGCGCCGGAAAACCGTCATTTCCGCGAAGTGGATTGGTCACCATTAGGCGACAAAATCGTGGCGCTTACCATCGGCAGTTGGTTCTACGATTCGGAAATTTATGTGATGGATGCCAATGGCAGCAATATGGCGCTTTTGATTGACAACTGGGATGGGGCTATTGAAAGTCCTTCCTTTTCACCGGATGGCAAGCAGATCGTCTTCTCCCACGATGTGTCCGGACATGAAGTGAGCAGTGGCCGTCAATTGGATGCCCATGTCATCATCGCCGATGTTGACACAGGTGATACGACCGATGTATCGCAAAACAAACCGGCTGGCACTAACGATACCAATCCCCGCTTTTCCCCGGACGGCAGCAAGATTATTTTTTGCAACGCTCCCAATAATGATCCTCAGGCGAAATCCATCTGGATTATGGACGTTAATGGTGAAAATCGCAAAAAAATCGTATCCCACGGAACCATGCCGGATTGGCGGTAGCATTTAAAATACCTCCCCGGAGGCTTTGAGCTTTTGGGAAGTGGCAAATACTACAGGGATAATTTTAAAAATGGATAAATGCGACCGCTATGGGGGTAATCCCTTTTTACATTAATCCCTGTCGTTA
>CAZVKP010000602.1:0-1988 GCA_964627635.1 uncultured Calditrichaceae bacterium
CAGTTGGGAGAGCGCTAGAATCGCACTCTAGAGGTCAGGGGTTCGACTCCCCTCAGCTCCACCAAATGGAAAAGGTAAAAGTGAGAGGAAAAAAGGCAAAAGTAATTATAATCGTAGCGTAAACTTACTTTTCTACCTTTTTACTTTATCCTTTACACTTTATATGTGCCAGGCCCCACGCAATAGGAAAATACCAAACTCCGTCAGGCCCGGAAGGGAGCAGCGGTCGGTATTCAACCTATGTGCCGTGGGGTACCTGGCATTATTTTAGAAAATATACGTTCAGGAAAATATCGTGACTTATATCGTACTTGCCAGAAAATGGCGACCAATGGTGTTCGAAGATGTGGTGGGGCAAGAACACGTGACCCGCACATTGATGAATGCCCTTAAAAATCAACGCACAGCACATGCTTATATTTTTGCAGGACCAAGGGGTGTTGGTAAAACCACTACAGCAAGATTGCTTGCAAAAGCCTTAAATTGTGAAAAACAACCTGCTCTAAATCCGTGCAATGAATGTGAGAACTGTAAAAGCATCACCAATAGCAGAAGCATGGATGTTATTGAAATTGATGGTGCCAGTAATCGCGGAATCGATGAAATTCGCAATCTCAGAGACAATATCCGCTACGCGCCAGCCTCTCTACAATATAAAATTTATATTATCGATGAAGTTCACATGCTTACTAAAGAGGCGTTTAATGCGCTCCTCAAGACTTTAGAAGAACCACCGTCTCATGCCATATTTATATTTGCCACCACCGAAATTCATAAGGTACCGTTAACAATTCTCTCCAGATGTCAGCGGTTCGATTTTAAACGGATCGCAGCCGCAAATATTGAAGATCAATTAAAAAAAATTGTTCAGGCTGAGAAGATTGATATCGATGAAGAAGCCTTGTTTCTCATTACCAGAAAAGCAGATGGAAGTATGCGGGATGCCGAAAGTATTCTGGATCAAATGATCTCATTTAGCGACGGCAAATTGACTGTAGAACAGGTTCGATTGTCGTTGGGAATGATAGACCAGGAAATTTATTTTGAATTCACCGATCTCCTACAGCAAAAAGATACCGCTAAAATTCTTGATTATGCCGGGAAAGTGATGAGCTCCGGTCATGACCTAATCGATTACTTGCATGGTTTACAGGAACACTTTCGCAATCTTTTAATTGGGAATGTGTCCGCTGATGAAAAACTCATTGATATTCCTGATGTATATAGAGAACGATATCAGGAGGCTGCACGAAAATTTCAAGAAAAAGATTTGATTCATTATTTACAAATTACAAATGATTCGGAATCTGAATTAAAATTCAGTGTATTCCCTCAACTCTCTCTGGAAATGTTATTTTTGAAAATAGCCAACAAACCCGCTCACACAGACTTGGAAGAAATTCTTTCCTTTTTAGAGAGTATAAAAAAAAATCCTGAAATAAAAACTCAAGGAAATAAGGGTGAGGAAATTCAGTCAAATTCCACTTCACAACAAACAACCTCCCCTAATTATAAATATCCGGTTCAATCAGAAGGCGAACGCTCTCAAAACCAAAATCCAAAAAAGGTAAAAGAAGAGAAAAATGATGTATCCGGAAAAAATTTTAAGAACCTGGAACAGAAGTTAAATAAATTTCAGAACCTTGAACAGGACAAGTTACCGGAAACCGATGTTGGAAAAGTTAATACCGAAATATCTCTGGAGGAAGTTAATCAAAAATGGTCTCAAATTGTGGAAAAAGTGCGATCCAATAAAGTTGCACTTGGGTCATTTTTGCAGGAGGGGATGCCTTTGTCATTAGAAAACGGCAATCTTTCTGTTGCATATGATAAAAGCGCAGAATTTCATAAAGAACACGTTGAAAAAAATAAAAAAGTAATTGAAAACATCTTAAGCGATCAATTTCAATTATCCCTGCGGGTAAACTTTAAAACGATTGATTTCAATGAAATGGGTATTGAAAAACAGCCACGTACGCCCGAAGAAA
>CAZVKP010000603.1:0-1978 GCA_964627635.1 uncultured Calditrichaceae bacterium
CGGCACCTGCGTCAATGTCGGTTGCGTGCCCTCCAAAACGCTCATCCGCACCGCCGAAGCGCTGTATCGTACCCGTAATACACCCTTTGCCAGTATATCCGAAAGGGAGGCATTTGCCCAAACCAACGGCAACGGGTTTGACTTTCAAACAGCCATTCAACAAAAAAGCGCGCTGGTGGAGGAATTGCGCCAGAAAAAATATCTGGACGTGATTGCCGGCGATCCGCTTATTCAGACAAAACAGGGACGAGCCCGGTTAGCAGACAGTCATTCGGTAACGGTGAATAACGAAATTTTTTCGGCTCAAAACATTCTGATTGCCGCCGGTGCATCCACATTTGTTCCCGATATTTCCGAATTAAAAGAAACCGGTTACTTAACCAATGAAACACTCTATGAATTGAACGAATTGCCTGAACATCTGATCATCCTTGGCGGACGCTACATGGCGCTGGAAAACGCCCAGCTTTTTGCCCGACTGGGGTCAAAGGTCACCGTGCTGCAGCGATCTTCTCGCATTTTGCCTGACGAACAGGAAGATATTCCCAACGCTTTGACCGGCTTTCTGAAGTCTGAGGGCATCACCATCAAGACCGGCGTGAAGGTGCAATCGGTTCAAAAAGGAGAGAACAGGCTGGATGTGGAAATGACGGTGAATGGGAAAGCCGCGAGCGTCCGGGGAACGCATCTGTTTTTAGCCACCGGCCGGCAGGGGAATACAGATGACCTGAGTCTGGAGCAGGTGGGCATCGAAACCTTTGGCAGACAATTTGTGAAAACCGATGAATTTCTGCGCAGCACTGTGCCAAATATTTATGCCGCCGGTGATGTGATCGGCAAAAATCTATTCGTTTACACCGCCGGGTATGAAGGCAAATTAGCGGTTGACAACGCCTTCTCGGATGAATTGACATCAATTCATTACCAGCCGCTTCCCTGGGTCATTTTCACCGATCCGCAGGTTGCCGGGGTGGGGATGGACGAAAGACAGGCGGAAGACGCCGGCATCGAATATGAGGTTTCGACGCTGCCGCTTTCGGAGATTCCCCGCTCGCTGGCAGCCCGTGATACCCGGGGATTCATCAAGCTCCTTCGTAATACGGAAAACGATACGCTGATCGGTGCCCGGATTTTAGCGCCGGAAGGCTCCGAATTGATTATGCAGGTCGCCATGGCCATCAAATACCGCATTCCCGTATCAGAGTTGAAAGCGATGCTGTACCCTTATTTGACCCTGTCGGAGGGGATAAAACTGGCAGCGATCACATTTGAGAAAGATGTGGCGAAATTGTCGTGTTGCGCGACGTGATGCGTAATGCGTGATTCGTAATTCGTTTTGTCATATTAAAAAAGTCAAATAAATCACGACCTGGAGGAAAAAATCATGCAATCTCATAAACTGGGTATTCTGTCCGCAGTCACCGCATCCATCTGCTGCATCGGACCTTTGCTGGTCATTTTATTGGGCCTGGGCAGCCTGGGTCTCACGGCATTTTTCAGCCAGTACCACTGGCTATTCATTGGAGTGGGTATCGCTTTACTGGCGGTCGCCTGGGGCTATTTCTACCGGGAGAAGAAGCGCTGTGATAGTCAGCAATGTGAATTCCGCAACAAGAATATTACCCGTAACACCCTGATTGCCGCTTCGCTGGTGGTGGTTCTGTTTGCCGGACTCAATTTTTACACCTACGCCGGGGCGTCTTCTTCTACCGGGCAGGCGGCACAACTTAAGGCTGATTCAAAGTTCGTACAAACCACGCTGCCGGTAGAAGGGATGACCTGTTTTACCTGTGAGATTGCAGTGGAACAGGCGGTGAAAAAAGTGTCCGGTGTGGTGACCACCGACGCCAGTGCGAAGAATAAATCGCTCACCGTGCAATACGATCCGGCGAAAACCAATCCCCAGCAGATTGGGGATGCAGTGAATGAGACCGGTTACCGGGCCTCTCTTCCCGAAACGAAATAATAATGCGCAACC
>CAZVKP010000604.1:0-1975 GCA_964627635.1 uncultured Calditrichaceae bacterium
TAATAAGTAAAATTATTTAAGAGTCCTTTATCAACAAATGAATATTGCAACCCTATATTATTTCCCCAAAGATCATCACTTCGATCATAATCCGCTAATAAAATCCAGGGACCAGCACTACTTTCGGTACTTTTGTAGACTCTATAACCTTCAAATGGTTCTGATTCATTGTCTAAACGAGCATCATCCGTATAAGCCTCCGGATTTATATCGCCAGCATGGGGTTCCCAACCAAGTTTGACTACATGATTTCCGACTTCAGCTCTTAAAGGTGGTCTGGGTGGTGGACTTGGTACAATATAACCTTGACTTTTTATCCTGAGAATATCAGAATAGTTATCATAAATATCCTCTAAATCCACACCATGAATTTGAACAATATCAAATTGCAAGGTATCACCTATCGAGACCTCAAAGGGACCTACAGAATAACTGAAATGTCCGTATCTGGTAGTTTGAAATTCATCATGCCGAATTCCACCCCTCATGATCTTATATTTATTTAAATCGCCATCTGGAAATTGGTCTCCCATTAGACCATCATCCCATCCCCAATTCAAAGAATCTCCAGGAATATCTGTTTCAGGTGGAAAAATTCTAAATGCAACCTTTCCTCCAATATCTCCTATATCTTCAACTCGGCCTTGTATATCCAAATCTTGTTCAAAGCCCAGATAATGTTCAGGATCAAAAAATCCAAATTCATCATTTCCGGGAAGTGTTATTTCATTAATAGCCGCATTTCCTGCCCACCCAATATAAACACCCGTTAAATTATCTCTTTGAGGAATTACCCAATATTTATAGACTATAACCGGAAAACCGGTATAGACATAAACAACTTGGATAACATCTATATATAAAGGTGTATGAGGTTCTGTATTTGGCTTGGTTGGAGGACTAAGGACTGTATAATCATTATATCTGCAGATAATATCCTGATGTGTGATTCCAACATAATTATGCCAATATGGAAGATCTAAAGTTTGTCCGGTTTCCACTGTATAGACTGTATCCCAGGGTTCAGCAGTGGGATAAAATTCATTATTAACGTTTGGATTACCACTTGGAGCGCCGGTGGTGACTAATTTTTCTCCCCCTCGCCGGGCTCCAATCCAAAGTCCCCAATTTCCATAAGTAATACGACTGCCAAGAGGATATTCTGTCGATATACCACCTACACATTTACCTACCACTTGGTGCCAACTATTTTCTCCGGTATTGGTTACTAGCGTCCCTACAGGTCCAATTGTACTATATTTACAATTTAAACTGGTTTGCTGAGATTGACCCATATGTAAATTTAAAAATATAATTATTGTAATTAAAAGAAAGTTTCTGGCCATATGGATCCTTGCATATTCTGATTATATTGATTTCTTGAAAATTAATTCTAAAAGATATGAATTAGAGTGTATCAAAGTTGAATTAATTAAATTGATTCAACATCCAAGTTTCTCTTTCAAGACGGACATTATTTATGAATTATTTTATCACCACAAATTTCCCGGTTTGAATTTCACCATTTTTTAAATCTTCAACTGTAAATAAATAAACGCCACTGGCGATTGCCTGATTAACATGAGAAGTTAAATTCCAATTTTCAAATCCCACATCCGGATTGTTGTGTTGTAAGGTGGTTACATATTTACCCGAAACGGTATATATCGTAATCTTACAAGGACTCGGAAGATTTATAAATTGAATCCGGCGGTCGCTTTCCTGCCAGACACTTGTAAAACTGGGCTTTTCCCAGGCTGGCTTCATATCATAATACTTTACATCTCCTCGGTATGGATTGGGAACAACAGCGACCTCTCCAACGGTTTCAGGTGTGGCAGTGCCCGGAATTGCTAATTTAGCATTGGCATTCAAACTCGATTCTAATGACGAAAAACCTAACACAGTATCCGGTTTTGCAAATGAAGTGACTGTATAAAAATATTCTAAATTATTCAACAATCCTACATCTGTA
>CAZVKP010000605.1:0-1946 GCA_964627635.1 uncultured Calditrichaceae bacterium
TACAAAGACAACCGGATATTACGACTAAGTCAGGATATCTGAATTTATGGATTAACAATTAATTTGATAAAAACTTTAAAACATTGGTGAGACACTATTTAATATTTCTCAAGCCCCAGTTGTTTTCGAATGTTCCGGATATATTTTGTTTGATCTACTCCTAATTCATTATACTTATCACGTTGTTCAAAATCGTTCAACAAAGCAATGAGTTTTTCTCTACCATCTTTATTTTCTGCAGCTTGTCGAGGAGTCAATCCTACCAAAGCAGGAATATTCTCATCCAACCAGTTTTTCCAATGTTTTTCCATCATTTCTTCCAACATATTATTCACTTCTTCCTTTAATTCAGGGGTCAGTTCTTCTTTTTGCATTTCCTGCTCCATGCCCCCTGAAGATTCAAAAGATTTTTTCTCTGTCTTCAGATAAATTACCTGTTCCTTTAATCGTTTTTCAATTTCCTTGCGAATCTTTTTAGCGCGATTTTTCGAATTAACCGAAACCCTGAGTTCATTTTTATTGATCTCGATTTGTCCCTTAATAATCGTTTCACCCATTGGATGTTTTGGTTTGTCTTTTACCAACCAGGGAATTTCCGCTTTAATAATAAGTCCATCTTCATCTAATTCGGCGTCATCAAGCAAATCCTCATCTTTCCTGTCAAGCGCCAGAAATTTGAGTTTGTCAAAGGCAATTTGAGGAGAGGCAATTTCAAACAATAGTTCCTGGAACTCAATAGGATCGCCATCCCGATTCTTAAATTGCGGTGGGGTAATGAAATGAAGATAAATATCGAAATAAAGAGCACGTATTTTCGATTCCCATTCATAAAGGTCAAAATCGGTAATTCCCCCGGAATCAGAATATGACTGTATCAGAGAACGCAGATCAATAATTCGGATTTTGTCAACAGGGGGCAATTTGATCCCGGCACAACCAAGCATCACTCCCACATTATCATATTTGATGACCTTTCCATAAAGAATATCCCCTTTCCTCACCGTTTGTGATGCTGAATATTCGAATACGTAAACTTCCCGGTCTAATAAAATATCCTTAAGTGTAAAACCCTCTCCGGGTTGACAATTGACAACTTCATGGAAGCTAAAGCAATTATCAATGTTCAATTTGATGAGTTGCTGTTCCATTTCGGTGAGCTGGTCGGAAAAACGTTTTAAATAACAATCTGCAATTGTAACAAATTCATAATTATCCTCCATATCACCGTATTCGTTAATTTCAAAATCTTCCCAATCCGGTTCCCAATTGTAAATGTACCATGGTAAAAATGCCGGGTTGTGGGGTGAATCTTGTTCAAATTCAATTTTATCATCGCCACCGGTAAATTCATACCAGGCATCGAAAATTGCGCCTTCACCAAGAAGGTTTGAGGCATATTCCATAAGTTCTTTGGATAAATGATCAACCGTTTTTCTCAACCTATTATATAACAGTTTCGATTCCCCTGTTCTATCCTTCTCCATACAGCATTTTTTATATTTTTTACCGCTGCCGCAGGGACAGGGAGCATTTCGCGGAGTGGATTTCGTTGACATCATTAATTCCCTAAATTTATAGTTTCATTTATCTGATTAGTGAGAAATATCTTGTAAAAGTACCAAACTAATCTAAACCATCTCAAATGTAAAAAAGTATTGGTGATAATAAAAATTTTTGTTTTATATTTTTTATGATTTATATGTTAGTCTTTTTCAAGTTTTTAAAAAAAATAAACAATTGAGGAATTATTTTTAGATAAAAATTTTTTAAGGATTCCCAAGATTTCCATTTTATGATAATATTTCATAATTTATCTGCTTTAAAGTGAATTTATGATTAAAAAATTATTATCCTGACCCGAACAATTATTTCTGAGGAGGAGCCCAAAATGGTAAAAATCAGTATTGTTGTGATGTTACTATCAACCGCGTTAACGCTGATGAATT
>CAZVKP010000606.1:0-1933 GCA_964627635.1 uncultured Calditrichaceae bacterium
AGCAATTATGGACAAGTAAACATTCAAGCAGATATTTTATACGGAAAAGCTGATGTAATTGTCACAGATGGATTTGTGGGAAATACGGTTTTAAAATTTGCCGAAAGTATATTTGGCGTTTTTGGAAGTAGCTTTAAGAGAAGTGTTGGGAAAAATCTGTTTTCTCTGCTGGGTGCTTTTCTTGTAAAACATGCATTTAGGGAAATGAAAAGTAGTTTTGATTATCAGGAATATGGGGGCGTACCGTTGTTGGGAGTAAATGGAATATCAATTATTTCGCATGGTCGCTCAACAGCTAAAGCAATTAAGAATGCAATTCGAGTTGCAGCAAGCATGAGTGAAAAGCAAGTAAACCATCATATTTACGAAGAATTAAAGAAGAGAGGATCATAATGAGCTATAATGCAGTCATTACCGGTGTCGGGCATTATGTGCCGTCCAAAGTATTAACCAATCAGGAACTTGAGCAAATAGTAGATACCTCCGATGAATGGATTATAACACGTACCGGCATCAAAGAAAGGAGAATTCTGGAAGATGGTAAAGGTAGCTCATACATGGGGGCATTTGCGGCAAAAAGAGCACTGGAAGAAGCTGGTATGAGGTCCGATGAATTGGAGTTAATTGTGGTAGCAACCGTAACCCCGGATATGATGTTTCCCAGTACTTCATGCTTAATTCAAGATCAAATTGGTGCAAAGAATGCCTGGGGGGTAGATGTGAATGGTGCTTGCACCGGATTTTTGTATGCCAGTGCAATGGAATAACAATTTATTGAATCCGGTCGCTACAAAAAAGTATTGGTCGTAGGTTCAGATAAAATGAGTGCCATCACGGACTATACGGATCGCAATAATTGTATTTTATTCGGTGACGCTGCAGCAGCTATTGTATTGGAAGCCTCTGAAGACCCCAAATACGGAATTTTGGATTTCATACTTAGAAGTGACGGTTCGGGAAAGGACGTTCTTTACCAAAAGGGAGGTGGAAGCCTGAATCCGGCAACCCATGAAACTGTTGATAAAAAAATGCACTATATTTACCAGGATGGCCGTACAGTATTTAAATTTGCCGTAGCTGGTATGGCAGACATCACCGAAGAGATTGCAAAAAAACATAACTTAAATGGTGAGGATATCAAACTTTTTATTCCGCATCAGGCCAACCTGCGGATTATAGATGCTGCTGCCCGGCGTTTAAAATTATCTGATGATAAAGTAATGGTAAATATTAACAAATATGGAAATACAACCGCTGCAACAATACCATTAGGTCTTTCCGAAGCATACATAGAGGGCAGAATACAAAAAGGGGATCATCTTATTTTTGCTGCTTTCGGAGCGGGATTTACCTGGGGAAGCATGTTGGTCCGTTGGGCGTTATAGATAACATCTTCTAAAAATTAGGAAAGATATTGCATAATTCTAAAATAGTTATATATTACTGCGAAATTTTAAGATATGAGCGGTTTTAATATTCACTTTAAAGGATTGGAATGAAATTAGGATTTTTATTTCCCGGACAGGGTTCTCAGTATGTGGGCATGGGAAAAGACCTTTATGAGGAGTATTCTCAGGTTAAATTGCTGTACGATCAAGCTGAGCATATTTTGCAATTTCCTCTCACGACGATTTCATTCGAAGGACCAACAGAGGAATTAAAACAAACCCGCTATACTCAACCAGCAATTTTTGTACACAGTTTAGCGGTAATTGAATTATTTAAAGAGCGGGAGATAAAACCTGATGCAGTTGCCGGACATAGTCTTGGGGAGTATTCTGCCTTGGTTACGGCAGAAGCATTATCGTTTGAAGATGGGTTAAATTTGGTAAAGTTGCGTGGAGAACTCATGCAGTTTGCGGGTGAGAAGCTTCTCCAGATGCCCAGACCGCAGTGAACCTATCCCGGTAGGTTCCTTTCAGGGCGATGCTCT
>CAZVKP010000607.1:0-1921 GCA_964627635.1 uncultured Calditrichaceae bacterium
TGATCCATGCCAATGAACACATAGCCGGCGGCAGTCAATCGCTCAATCACCGACTTAAGTATTTGCAGCTTTTCTTCCGGTTTGGGCATGTCTTCCGGTTTCAACAGTTTCTGATGCCGTTTGAGCCAGGGGACATGCGCAAAATTGAATACCGCCAACCGGTCGGGAGAAATCTCTGTGATCTTATCCAATGTTTGCTGATAGGATTCAAGTGTCTGATGCGGTAGTCCATAAATTAAATCAATATTGATTGAGTCAAACCCCAGGGCACGGCTTTCTTCTACCACCTTTCTGGAAAGCGCTTCCGGCTGAATTCGATTCACCGCTTCCTGAACCCGCACATGAAAGTCCTGCACACCAAAACTTACCCGGTTGAATCCAATTCGCCGGATTGTTGGTAAATGTTCGGGACTCAATCGACGTGGATCTATTTCCATACTGACTTCGGCATCATTGGCAAGATTAAAATGATCTTTTATGAACAGATAGAGGTCTTCAATCTGCTGCGGGGTTAAATAAGTAGGTGTTCCACCGCCCCAATGTAACTGCACTACTTTTCGAGATGGATTGGTCATGTTGCTCAGCATTTGGATTTCTTTTTTTAAATCTTCCAAATAGGCATCTATTCGGGCGCGGTTTTTGGTGACAATATTATTGCAGGCACAATACCAGCACTGTGTCTCGCAAAATGGCAGATGGAAATAGAGAGAAATATCTGAGGGATTTTCACTGGAATTGCTTTCGATGATTGCTTCCCGATATTCTATCGGTCCAAAATTTTCGTGAAAATGTGGCGCTGTGGGATAGCTGGTGTAGCGGGGTCCCGGACGGTCATATTTTTTTATAATATCTAAATTTACTTCGAATTTTCTATTCATAATGGCTGCTTTCTCAATTTTTGAAATAATAATACTAATTATGTTTTATTATTATTTGTGAAATTTCGGGCTCTCTTCCTTCACAGCTTGCACAAAAGCCTGAGCATGTTCCACAGGAACTTTGGGTAAAATGCCATGTCCAAGATTGAATATGTGTCCACTGCCGTGCCCGTATTTTTCCAATATGGAAATCACATTCTGGCGTATAGATTCCGGTGAAGCAAAAAGTGCGGTGGGATCGAGATTACCCTGCAAGGCAAACTTACCATTTACGTTTTTTCGAATCTCACCGATATCGACAGTCCAATCCAATCCGAGAACATGAGCATCCGATTTAAATAATTTATCCAACCAAACTCCTGCTCCCTTTGCAAAATAAATTATCGGTACTTCACTCTCTTTTATTTCTTTAATGATTCGCTGTGCATATGGCATGGCAAACTGCTCAAAACCTTCCGGATCCAAAATTCCCGCCCAACTGTCAAAAAGCTGAATTGCCTGGGCACCCGCTGAAATCTGTGCTTTAGTATAGGCAATAACCGCTTCAGTCACCTTCTCCAATAATTGATGCAGAATTTCCGGTTGATCAAAACGCCACCGTTTAATATTTTCATAATTCTTCGAACCCTGCCCTTCAACCATATAGGTTGCCAACGTCCAGGGGGCGCCTGAGAAACCAATCAATGGAACACGCCCATCCAACTCCCAACGACAAATCTTAATTGCTTCCAAAACAAATTTCAGTTGAGATTCCGGATTAACTTCTTTCAATTTATTAATTTGTGGCGTTTCACGAATTGGATCGGGGAAAACCGGCCCTTTGCCTTCCAGGAACTGAAGATTCATGCCCATCGCTTCCGGGATTACCAAAATATCACTGAACAAAATAGCGGCATCCACACCCACAATATCCACCGGCTGGAGGGTAACCTCTGCTGCTACTTCGGGCGTTTTATACATGGTGATAAAGTCGTATTTTTTTCGAATCGCCCGGTATTCAGGCAGATAACGTCCTGCCTGCCGCATCATCCAGACCGGGGTAC
>CAZVKP010000608.1:0-1918 GCA_964627635.1 uncultured Calditrichaceae bacterium
ATTACTCTCTTGAATTAGATGAATTAAATACACTTTAACATACGAGTGACCACCGCCGTGGTGCGATAAGTAATAAACTAAATAGATTTTAACAATTTTTATTAGTAAAGCTGAGCTAAGGAATTAACCATATTTGTAAATACTCAATTCCCAGAAAATCCGAGCTATATTATTTTCAACTTAACTGTTTTAAGAGCATAAGCAAAAAGTCGCATTAACGGATTGTTGAAATAACCAATGACATTTCCTGTAAACAAAAAAGGAACGGATTCAATTAAAACAAGTTTATAACAGAGAGTTTTTACAGAATAGCGAGATTAGTTGTGAGATTGAAACTGAGAAAAATTTGGATTTACTTAGCTATTATTTTTGTAGTTCAATTTTGTTTGACCATTACACATGCAACTGCTAAAAATTCAAATAATATCCCAATCTATACTTATCGGATTGTTAACACTTTTCTGCATGATCCCTCTGCTTACACACAGGGACTAACTTATTATAATGGTATGCTTTACGAGGGAACCGGATTGAATGGTCGCTCTTCCGTCAGAAAAATTGAACTGGAAACAGGTGCAATCTTGCAGGAAAATAGATTGCCGGATAAATATTTTGGTGAAGGTATCACAATTTACCAAAACAAAATCATTCAATTAACCTGGCAATCTTATATTGGTATCGTTTATGATTTGAAGAGTTTAATAGAACTGGAAAAATTTTATTATTTTACCGAAGGTTGGGGATTAACCCACGACGGCAGCAAATTAATTATGAGTGACGGCAGTGCGAACTTGTATTTTATGGATCCCCATAATTTTTCTCAAATCGGTAAAATTTTGGTAAAAGATGATAATGGTCCCGTAACCGGTTTGAATGAATTGGAATATATCAATGGAGAGGTTTTTGCCAACGTTTATCCCAAAAACCGGATCGCCATCATTTCGCCGGAAACCGGAAAAATCACCGCTTGGCTTAATTTGCAGGGATTGTTAAGTCGTGAAGATCGCACCCAACAAGTTGATGTTCTCAATGGTATCGCTTACGATGCAGAAAATGACCGGATATTTGTAACCGGCAAGCTCTGGCCCAAGTTATTTGAGATAAAGTTGTTGCCACAAAACTAAATTAATAACTCGTTTTAATTATTTTTTAATCAATTAAATCTGAATCCCATATTTTATCTTTAAAAAAACTTGTATCTAATAAATATCGAATGTCGAACATAGGATTTCGAATATCGAAATTCGTAATTTGTCAATTTGCAGATCATTTAAATTAAATACAATACCCAATTGCTTTCTTGAAATTCGGGAAATGATTCAATATACCAAACGTCACCAAGCATAGGCCTCAGGGGCAGTACCACCGGGACCCGGCCAGATTTCATCCAGACGGTTCAAAATATTCTCCGAAAATTCAATCTCCAGCGCTCTAAGACTGTTCTTTAATTGATCCAAGGTTCTCGGTCCAATAATCGGACCGGTTACATCGGGATTGTTCAACAGCCACGCCAGTGCCACATGCGCCGGTTCTTCGCCCATTTCGTGACAAAGCGATTCATAAGCCTCTAACTGAGTGCGATATTTTTCCGCAGCTTTTTGCACTCTTTCGTGAGTTCGACGTCCCTCTGATATTTTGTGAAGGGCACCCGCCAGCAATCCACTACCCAATGGACTCCAGGGGATAACTCCCAAGCCAAAATCACGACAGGCAGGTAGAACTTCCAACTCGACAGTTCGTGCATTTAAATTGTATAAGCTCTGTTCGGAGACCAATCCCATAAAATTCCGTAATTTGGCTTCTCCCTGCGCTTTGGCAATATGCCAGCCGGCAAAATTGCTGCTGCCCACATAAATCACCTTTCCTTCCCGAACCAACTGCTCCATCGCCTGCCAGATTTCTTCCCAGGGCGTATTTC
>CAZVKP010000609.1:0-1916 GCA_964627635.1 uncultured Calditrichaceae bacterium
AGATCTACACTCTTTCCCTACACGACGCTCTTCCGATCTACCATATTTAATTTCAGCCATGCGATTGAGGTCTCCATCACGTTCGGCTTTTTCCATCTCTATCCGATTCTGATCAATTTCTGTTTTGATTTCCCGGATTTTCTGAATTACTTCTTTTTCCATATTCCAATGTGTATAAAGCCGATTCCGTTCTTCCTGTAAGTTTGCAAGCTCCTCTTTAAGGTTTTGAAGTCTTTCTTGAGAGGCTTCATCTTTTTCTTTTTTAAGTGCAACGATTTCCACTTCCAGTTGTTTACGCCGTCTTTCAATTTCATCTGATTCCTCTGGCATCGAATTTATCTCAATTCTCAGCCGGGACGCTGCTTCATCAATCAGATCTATTGCTTTATCCGGCAAAAATCGATCTGTAATATAACGATGCGACAGTGAGGCGGCGGAAATAAGTGCTGCATCGGTAATTTTTACACCGTGATGAACCTCATATTTTTCTTTCAGACCACGCAAAATTGAAATTGTATCCGGAACAGTTGGTTGATCAATCAATATTGGTTGGAAACGCCGTTCAAGTGCAGCATCCTTCTCAATATGTTTTCGATATTCATCTACCGTGGTTGCGCCTATGCATCTGAGTTCTCCCCGCGCCAGCATTGGTTTCAGCATATTCGAGGCATCCATCGATCCTTCAGCCGCTCCGGCACCCACTAAAGTATGCAGCTCGTCAATAAACAGAACAATTTCGCCCTCAGATTCCTGAATTTCGGTTAATACAGCTTTTAAACGTTCTTCAAATTCACCGCGAAATTTCGCACCGGCAATCAGTGCACCCAGATCAAGTGCTACAATTCGTTTTTCTTTCAAATTATCGGGTACATCTCCGCGAACGATTCTCTGTCCAATACCTTCTGCAATTGCAGTTTTACCAACACCGGGATCTCCGATAAGTACCGGATTGTTTTTTGTCCGTCGTGATAAAACTTGAAGTACACGGCGAATCTCTTCATCCCGCCCAATAACCGGGTCCAGTTTACCCTGTCGGGCTAAATCGGTCAAATCTCTTGCATACCGTTGCAAAGCCATATATTTACCTTCAGGATTCTGGTCAGTAACACGCTGTTTTCCTCTCACTTCTACCAGAGCTTTTAATATACTATCCCGGGACACACCTGCTGATTTCAGGATTCTGCCTGCCTCCGTATTCTTTAACTCTGTGATGGCAATCAACAAATGTTCGGTAGACACATATTCATCTTTAAGATTCTTAGCCTCTTTCAGAGATTGAGTGATTAATTGATTGAAACTTCCGGAGGCATAAACCTGTCCGGGAGTTCCCTGCACTTTAGGTAGTTTCTCAATGGCAATATTAATTTGGTTCCTTAATTCTTCATAATCAATCCCCAGTTTTTTAAGAAGAGTAAGAATAATTCCATCCTGATCTTCAATCAAAGCTGATAAAAGGTGTTCAGGTTCTAACTGCTGTTGTTCATTATCCAATACCAATTGTCTGGCATTGGATATAGCTTCCTGAGCTTTTATTGTAAATTTTTCGAGATTCATTTTAAACCTCCTGATTAAAACCATTTTATTACAGTTATCAAACTCTGTTTTGCAGAATTCATGCCATATAAAAATATTTGCTCTAATTAATTAATATTTATATAATTACGCCTTTGGAAGGTTGGAATTTATTTTGTTAATATAAGATTAGAAAGCATAATGACATATAATTCTGTCAGAAAGACAGGCTTAAAAATTGCCGAAATATTGAATTCGTTTTCAATTTTTAAACCGATATGGTAGGGTTGAATTGCAATTATTTAAGGATAGCTCTTAATAGAATAAGGAAACCTTTTTCATTGCTTTTGATCATATCCCTGTATTTTTGTGCTTCCTTAAAATTTGGTGCTAACTCAATTGCC
>CAZVKP010000610.1:0-1907 GCA_964627635.1 uncultured Calditrichaceae bacterium
ACAACAACAGCTTGGAAAAGATAAAGCATCTGAAATTATTCAATTTCAGGTCGATAAATATTATCAAGATCATTCAAAACCCAAGATAGTCTTTTGCTCAGATAATGATGATACATTCACATTTGAAGATAAAGAGGATGAGAACCATATCGGTATATTGATTTATTTTATTAAAAGTATAATTGAACAGGCACAAATGGTAGAACCGTTGATAGAATACGAAGACTTTCTTGAATTTATCCACGAATTGGATCCATACCTTAACCAAATACATTTTACTGAAAGACTTCGGGCTGCTAAAGCCCCCCAAGTCATAAATTCATGATTATTGCTCAATCAATGGAAAAGGGGATATTAATAGAAGTGTTAGTTTACATAATATATATTATATTAATAATTCTTTGAACTGAATATAGTATTCCCCAAAAATTAAGGGGCTTTTCAGCCCCTTTCTCATAGATAAAACTAATTCCGTAAATTGACAGTTAATCAAGTTCTTTTAAAACTTTTTCAATTTTTTCAACTGCCCAGTAAATGCCTTCTTCATCAATAACCAACGGCGGTGCGAAACGAATAATGTCTCCATGAGTTGGCTTGGCTAACAATCCGTTTTCCTTAAGCTGTTCACACACGTCCCATGCGGTTTTACCGGAATTTGTCTGATGAATAACAATAGCGTTCAGTAAACCTTTTCCCCGTATGTTTGCCACAACCGGCAGAGGTCCTACGCGATTTTGCAGTTCCGATCTGAAAAGTTTACCCAATTTATCTGCGTTTTCAGCCAAATTCTCCTCCTGTAAAACCTTTAGAGCCGCCATCGCAACCCGACTTGCAATAGGATTCCCTCCAAATGTGGATCCATGTTGACCCGGTTTAATGGTTAGCATAATTTCATCTCTCGATAATACAGCAGATACAGGCATCAGCCCCCCGGATAGCGCTTTGCCAAGAATCAGAATATCCGGTTTTACATTTTCGTGATCCGATGCTAAAAGTTTTCCGGTTCTGGCAAGTCCTGTCTGAACTTCATCGCAAATTAATAATACATTATTTTTTTGACACAATTCAAATGCACCACGTAAATATCCTTCATCAGGTACTACCACACCCGCTTCCCCTTGGATGGGTTCGACCATATAAGCAGCGACATTTGGATCTTGCAATGCAGTCTCTAATGCTTCCAGGTCGTTGTATGGAATCACTTCAAATCCTGGCATATATGGTCCATATCCATCCTTAGATTCTGGATCAGTGGAAGAAGACACTGCCGCTAATGTTCTGCCCCAGAAATTACCCTCTGCAAATAACACCTTTGCCTGGTATTTCGGAACGTCTTTTACATCGTATGCCCATCGTCGGGCTAATTTTACTGCGGTTTCGCCACCCTCAACGCCGGTATTCATGGGCAACACTTTATCATATCCAAAAAGTTCGGTAATATATTTTTCATATTCTCCCAACACATTATTATAAAAAGCTCGGGAAGTTAGTGTTAAAATTTCTGCCTGTTCTTTTAAGGCGGTTACAATTTTAGGATGACAATGTCCCTGATTTACCGCGGAATAAGCAGATAAAAAATCCATGTATTTTTTACCTTCTACATCCCATACCCATACACCTTCTCCCCGCGCAATGACCACTTCCAGCGGATGATAATTATGCGCCCCGTATTGAGCTTCCAGTTGAATATAATCTTGACTTCTCATCTATTCTCTCCTTGCTTTATTCATTCTATCCTAATTGTTGGCAAAAATAATATTTTATAGCGAGAAAACCAATGTGAAATTATTTTCATTTTTTATGGTTCAATGGCTTCGAATAAAGCAAAAATGTCTAAAAAAATATGAAATAAAATATACAGGAAATTGTCAATTATTTATAAGTAACTGATATTGCAAACATTCTGC
>CAZVKP010000611.1:0-1905 GCA_964627635.1 uncultured Calditrichaceae bacterium
ATTGTGATTATCAGTTCTTTCTCCCCTTTTTTTCATGAAACTTTTGACACTACCTGTTTTATTTTAGATCATACTATCAGTTAGTTTATAACTATTTTATTTTTGACTCAACACAATGCATTAAGATATGTTAACTACAAATCCTAATTTCATATATAGCCAAATTTAATGTGTTAGACAAATTCAAAATTCATTAATTCTGATCCAGTTTCCAAACATGTGAATCCAATGTGTTAAATACAGAGATTTTATTAGTTGCCTTTTAACAGTATCAAGGAAAATATAAAAGAAATTATTGCCGCTATTTTAACCCAAATTGGTAGCCAATGATCAAATCCCTGTAACCAAGCCAATACTGCAGTTGATTTTGAGTAATCAATTTCGAATTTATAGAATTTTCCTTCCTGTGATACTTTACATTTGGTCTCTCTGAAAGGCTTAACTTCTGGGAAATATTTCTTCACTTCTTGTGTCACTCCATCTCTACAAGATTCAATATCACGATAAGCTGAAGACACAGATTCAGTACTGATACGATTACCATTTGGCAACCGATTATTTAACAAATTTTCTCTTGCTTTTTTTGGCGTTATTCCTATAATGATACCGTAAAATAAATATCGGGATGTGGAGTAAATTGAGGCCAATAAAAAACCAAATCCAACAAGATTAGGGTAATTAATTATCAAGGGTATTCCAAAAATGGTAACATTTTCATCAAGTCTTACACTTACCCCAGCAATTGAATAAACAATTAAAAAAAGTCCCATTAATAAGGAAAATCTTCGGCTTTTAAATAAGCTTTGTTCATCCATGGAATTGCATTGTTATCCGATTTTCAAATTCATTTTCTATAAATTTTAATGATTATGCCTTTAACTCCGTATATTTTATAGATATTCAAAATTGACCTTTTTTTACCTCAACCCTATCCCCCTGATGGTTAATCAAAATAGCAGTATAATTGGCTTCCCCCTTCCCCTTCTCCAAATTGGAGAAGGGGAAGGGGATGAGGTATTATTGCAATCACCATATCATACAAATTATTTAATATTAATGCAGAATGCTGAGCAAATGACATAACCAATATTGAATAAACTATTTTTAATTAATATTTAAACTTACACTTAACTGGTCTCACCGCTCTGCGGTGAAACATTTCAACTTCTACTAATACTCCCCCTGCTCGGTGCGGGCAATGATTTCGTTCTGCAAATCGGTTGTCAAATCCACGAAATAGTCGCTGTAGCCCGCTACCCTCACAATTAAATCCTTGTATTCTTCAGGATGTTTTTGTGCTTTTTTCAACGTCTCAGCCGTGACCACATTAAACTGAATGTGATGTCCGTCCATTTTAAAATAGGCGCGAATTAAATGGACCAATTTATTCAGACCCTCGTCATCGCCCATGAGCTGCGGGGTAAATTTTTGATTCAGCAACGTGCCACCTGTTCTCACATGATCGATCTTGGCAGCAGATTTTAGCACCGCAGTAGGTCCGTTGCGATCCGCAGCTTGCACTGGTGATACTCCCTCTGAAAGGGGTATACTTGCTTTTCGCCCGTCCGGAGTTGCACCCAGCACACTGCCGAAATAGACATGGGAAGTAGTGGGAAGTAAATTGATTCTGAAATACCCCCCTTTGGTATTGGGTCTCTCATCCACTGCCTGAAAAAATATTTCGAAAATTTGTTTCATCACATCATCCGCATACTCATCGTCGTTGCCGTATTTGGGAGTATGATTCAATAACTGGTCCCGCAAATTATCCTGATTTTCAAAATTATCTTTCAAGGCTTCCAAAAATTCGGGCATGCTGTAATTTCTCTTATCGAATATATGGTATTTAATGGAGGTCATGGAATCGGTAATGCTGCCCAGGCCCACCCCCTGAATGTATGAGGT
>CAZVKP010000612.1:0-1900 GCA_964627635.1 uncultured Calditrichaceae bacterium
GTTAATCTATTGTAAATTTGTATGATAAAGAAATTATAAATCCAAAGAAAGAGGTAAGATTTTACAGATCGATGTTCGCTATCATTTTGGTAAGGCGTGCAACTTACCTTAAAATTCAAACAGGACATCTCATTTTCCATCTTTTCCTCCCCCACAACAAATATGTTGTGAGTTAAATGTTTTATAAATGCAAATAAAAGATAGAAAAAAAGATAATTTTTGTCAAGAAAAATTTTTTAAAATGTGAACAAAAATTTTGCTTTATATCTTCCCGGAAGCCGGGAGCTTACGGGAAGGTTTATCACCAGGTAAACCGCCTTTCACTTCATCAACAGCATCTTGTGGCTCTGCACAAAATCGCCGGCGGTGAGACGGTACATATAGAGACCGGAAGCCACCTGTCTGCCACGGTCATCAGTCCCGTTCCACATTACCTGATGCCTGCCTGCATTGTAATGTGTATTGGTTAGGGTGCGGATCTTTCTGCCATTCAGGTCGAAGATTTCCAGGAGTATATTGGATTCCTCCGGGAGATCGAAAGCGATGGTGGTTGCCGGATTGAAGGGGTTGGGGTAGTTTGGCTTTAATGTAAATTCGGAAGGAATGTTTTCAACAGTGGCTAATTTCTTTTTCTGCGGGCGCTCGGCATTTGCAAGGGCGTTCTGGGGAGACGCTGCTTCACCGTTGCTTGCGGCACCGATTTCAATTTGAGCGAGATGGGTGTACATAGCATCCGGATATTTTTTCTCAAGAGTATTCAGGATCCCCGCCGCTTGGGTGGTCAAATTCTGTTCGTAAAGGTAAATATTGAACAGGTGGTAAAGTGCCCTGAGCTCCCTACCCTTAACAGGCGTGCCTTGGATAATCTCCTGAGAGGCATATATCGCCTCTTTGTCCATGCCTTGGTCAAGATATGCGGGAATCAATAAGTCCAATGCCGTCCAGTGGATTTTTTGAACGCCATCATTCCTGGAAAGTAGATTCTCTAAAAACTGCACAAGGTCAGTGGTGGCCGCACCATTTTCCAGCTCCGAAAGCTTAACCAGTGCCAATGGTCCGTACTGGGAATCCGGATGTCGGAGGGCAAGACTCTTAAATGCTTCCCTGGCCTCTACGGTATTTCCTGCCAGCCATAAGCTCTGGGCAAAATTCCATAATCCTTGAGCCGTGGTTGTATCCCATGCCAGGGTGGTTTCCATAGCACCAGAGATTTCAGAGGCAGAGGAATAATTTGATTCACTATCGTCGAATTCTGCCAACATTTGCGGAGAAGCCAAACTTGACCCTCCGCCCGGGTCTGAAGTTAAATACGGTTCATAATAAATGATAGAGGTCCACCCGTCAAAGGTGATCAACGATTCATCGGGAGGGGATTGTCCCCACCAGTTATACTTGGCATCCATTTGGGTGCCTTCCTCCGCATGGGCATTGAAATTACTGTTGCCGTAGAGACTGTTATAACCGCCGCCATTCCCGTTTCCCAGAAAGGGGGCCGTATGAAATGCGGCAAACAAGCCTCCCGGTTGATTTCGGATGACATTATACCCGCCCGGACCGCCGGGTGAACCGAAATTGGGGGCGCTATACCACTGGCAATCCACCCCGTATCCGCCGTTGTTTTCTATGGTATTATTAAACAAATCGGGCGTGGAGGACTCATCTATCACGACGCCACGGATGCTATTTGCGAATATATGATTATCGTTGATGTAGCCAGAAGCACTGAACGTGCGAATCCCATACTGATTTCCGGTGATGGAATTGCTTATTATATCCGGATCTGAAGAGTAAGTAGTATTGATACCGAAGACGCTGTTATTTTGAATGGAACAGTTCTGAATAGTAGGAGAAGCTCTATAGCAATACACGCCATACTCAGCATTTTCGATAACCGCATGAC
>CAZVKP010000613.1:0-1897 GCA_964627635.1 uncultured Calditrichaceae bacterium
GGGTCAAACCATAAGCGATCCAAAGATTTTTTATAGTAAAATGGATACACCATGAATCAGCAGGAATTAAAAATTATCGGGCAGCCGGTCATCCGCCAGGACGGTTACGAAAAAGTGTCCGGAGAGGCAAAATTCGCGGATGATATCAATGTCCCCGGACAGCTTTACGGTGTGATGGTGCGGGTACCGGTCGCACATGCAAAAATTCAATCCATTGATTATTCCGGGATCAAAAATCATCCATCATTGGTTGCGATCTGCGATGCGAAAGATGTACCGGGTGACAACATAATTGGCCCCATCCACAAAGATCAGCCCATTTTTTGCCAGGATAAAATTGTGACACCCGGTGATGTGATTGCCATGTTGGTGGGAGAAAATAGAGCCGATTTGTTGAAACTCCGGGAAAAGGTAAAAGTGGACTATGAATCACTTCAGGTTTTAAACGATCCCCAAAAAGCACTGCAACCGGACGCACCGCTCATTCATCCCCAGTTCAAAAACAACCTGATTGTCCACTATCCGCTTCGTAAAGGGAATGTGGAGCAGGGTTTGGCAGAAAGCGATGATGTGCTCGAGCAGACCTACACCACGCCGAATATCGAACATGCCTATCTGGAACCGGAGTGTGTAGTTGCCATGCCGCTGGAAGGTAAAAAGGGAATTCGGATCGTCGGAAGCATCCAGAATCCGTTTACTACTCGCAAAGTGGTGGCTGCGGTGCTGGGATGGCAACTTAACAAGGTTCGAATCGAACAGGCGGAGCTGGGTGGATCTTTTGGCGGTAAAGATGATATCATGAATATCCTCTCCGCTCGAGCTGCAGTTAGTGCATTGAAAACAGGGCGTCCGGTAAAAATCCGTTACCGCCGGGAAGAGTCGGTGATGGAATCTTACAAACGGCACCCATACATCATGAATTACAAAGTCGGTTTCATGAAGGACGGTCGCATCAATGCCATGAAAATTGATATACTCGCAGACGGTGGTGCATATGCGTCCATGAGCCCTTTTGTCACCTGGCGATCGGTGGTGCAGGCGACCGGACCTTATGAAGTTGAACATGTATGGACCGATGTGCGGGCGGTTTACACCAACAATCCCTACACTGGTGCCATGCGCGGCTTCGGTTCGCCGCAACCCATTTTCGCCCAGGAATCCCTCATGGATGAGATTGCCATCCGGCTGGAAATGACACCGGATGAAATCCGGCGCATCAACGGTTATCGTCCTGGCTCCGTGACTGCAAGCGGACAAAGACTGGAAAAACACGATGTTAATCTACACACTGTGCTGGAAAAAGCGTTAAGCGAAACACATTTCACCAAAAGATGGAAAGACCATAAACGGGAGAATTCTGATAATGCAACCGGGCAATTTTCATCTGAAGACGCAGGCAGCAAACAACAATCAACTGATAACCGACAACACACAAATCTCAAATCGATAGGATCATTTATCTTAGCCAAAAATAATTTCATTCAACCAAAAGATCTTTGGAAAAGGGGAATCGGTTTAGCAGTCAGTTTCCGTGGCTGCTCGTTAGGGGCAGAGGGAATCGATGCTGCTGCGGCATACCTATCCGTTCAGCCGGACGGGTCCGCTTATCTGCTGTGCGGCTTAGCGGAGAACGGACAGGGACTTCGCACTACCTTTTCCATCATTGCTGCAGAAGTTTTGGGGATCTCCCCCGGGCAGATTCACTATCTGGAAATGGATACCGCGCTTATTTCGGATAGTGGTCCCACTGTGGCATCGCGTTCTACCCTGATGGGCGGAGGCGCGGTAAAGGCTGCTGCCGACATTCTGCGACATCGACTGGAAGGATTTCTGAAAGAACAGTGGAAATTACCGGAATCCGCTGAAGTTGATTTTGGGAACGGAACGGTGAGCCTTA
>CAZVKP010000614.1:0-1892 GCA_964627635.1 uncultured Calditrichaceae bacterium
AATATTAAAGCCATAATCTTTCGGATCAACAGCCCGGGAGGCTCAGGTACTGCTTCAGACATTATCTGGAAAGAAGTAGTGGAAGCACAAAAGAAAAAGCCGGTTATTGTATCCATGTCCGATGTGGCAGCTTCAGGAGGATATTACATCGCAATGGCGGCAGATACAATTATTGCACAACCGAGTTCAATAGTTGGCAGTATCGGTGTATTTGCCGGTAAATTTTCATTTAATGGTCTGTATGAAAAATTGGGCATTAACAAGGAAGAAATTCCCCGGGGAAAAAATGCGGCTTTATTTACCGAAACCGGAACATTTACAGAACATGAAGAAAAATTGTTGAAAGCGTTTATTGATAATTTTTATGAAGTTTTCGTAACGAAAGCTGCTGAAGGACGAAACATGACCTATACAGAAATGGACGATATTGCTCAGGGAAGAGTCTGGACAGGAACACAAGCGGTAGAAAATGGATTAGTCGATATATTGGGAGGTATTCAAGAAGCAATTCAAATAGCAAAAGAACGCGCTGAAATTCCACCGGAGGCAGCAGTAAATATCCGTATTTATCCCAAAAGACAAACATTTCTGCAACGATTATTGGGAAGCGGACTGAGCAGAGCAAATGTGGGAAATGCTCTAAAATTATTACCTAAAAAAATTCAGAATTATATAATAGGATTTGCATATTTTAATGATTACGAACCATTAACAATTATGCCATTTTATCCGGAAGTGCAATAAAAATTAGACAAATAGGAAAATGACTGGTAACTTAATGCAATTAGATCAAATCTTACAGAAAGGTAAAGTGTGGACAGTCTCTAATATTATAAGTTTTTTCCGAATTGTCTTTGCTTTAGTTCTCTATTATTTGATTCTCCAACAATATGTTATGGGTAGTCTTTTATTGGCAATTCTTTCAATCATTTCGGACTATGCAGATGGTTATTTTGCGCGCAAAAGAAATGAGATTTCGGAATTAGGTAAGATTCTCGATCCCCTTGGAGATAAGGTCATGGTGGGACTTGCTAGTGTCGCTTTGTATCAGTCATTTGGTTTACCTCTCTGGGTGGTGATTGTCATTATTGGGAGAGATATTTTAATTGTACTTGGTTCTCTGATTTTGATGCCCAGAATCAAACAAATTACCGCCTCTGCATTTCCCGGTAAAATTGCGGTGACAATAATAGCTTTGCTATTGCTTGCTTATCTCTTAAAGATACAAATACTTTATTTGCCTCTTCAAATTTTAACCATTATTATTATTTGCTTTTCATTCTTATATTATTTTATAAGATTTATTAAAGTTTACATGAATAATTCAATACAATAGACAATATGCCCAATAAAGATAAACATTTGAATATATCCACACAGTTGAAAGAAAGCATAGCCTTTTTACGGCAAAAAGTAACAGTCAATCCCAATACTGCAGTTATTTTAGGATCCGGATTGGGAGATTATGCGGATAAACTGGAAGGGGTGATTAAAATTTCCACCCGAGACATACCGCATTATCCAGAATCAACAGTAGAGGGTCACCAGGGCTATTTAGTCTTTGGCTACCTCAATAATTTACCGGTTATGGCGGTTCAGGGTCGAACTCATTATTACGAGGGGCATAGTATTCAAGATGTGGCATATGTGGTGAGAATTATGGCTGAACTGGGTGTAAAAAATTTGCTGGTGACCAATGCTGCCGGCGGGATAAATCCACGGTTCAATCCCGGTGACTTGATGATTATTGTGGATCATATTAATTTTCTTTTTCGAAATCCGCTGATAGGTCCGGTTGTTCAGGAGGAGCCCCGCTGGGTGGATCTTCACAATGCTTACCATTCAGCATATGTAAATTTAATTGAACAAATCGGGATATGATCGGAAGAGCA
>CAZVKP010000615.1:0-1870 GCA_964627635.1 uncultured Calditrichaceae bacterium
AATCTCTTTCCGTGGCGGACAACCGGTAATTCCGGTCAGATATAATTTGGACAAGCGCACCGCGTCTGCTGTTCGAAAAATTGACCCCACATTTAATAAACTACGCAGATCATCCAGAAGCGCATAGATTGGAAATCGCTCAACTGATTTTATTTTTTCCGGCGGGAGCCGCTGTGCAGTAATTTCTTCAAATGTTAATTTCTTCATCGCCGCACCAATTTTGCAACAGATTCAATGTGATAAGTATGTGGAAACATATCTACAGGTCGTACTTCCTTCAAGTGATAATCTTGGGACAATGTTTTTACATCCCGCGCCATAGTTGTTGGGTTACAAGAGACATAAACTATTTCTTTAGGTTTGACATCACGAATTGCTTCGACCACATCCGGGTGCATACCTGCTCGCGGTGGATCACATACAATAACATCAGGTGAATCGCTTCCATTCTTTATATTGTCACGAATATCGCCGGATATAAACTTACAATTTTGTACTCCATTTAGTCGACAATTTTTTTCGGCATCCAGGACAGAACTTTCAATGAGCTCGAAGCCTGTTACTTTTGATGCCTTATTCGAAAGAAAAAGTGAAATAGTGCCGGTGCCGGAAAATAAATCCCAAATATAATTATTTTCATCTGAAATATAATCCAGAACCGTTCGGTAGAGATTTTCAGCTTGTAAGGGGTTGGTTTGAAAGAATGAATTTGCTGAAATTTTGAACTCAAAGTTTCCAATTTTTTCCCTGATTGAATTATGTCCAAACAAATTATATTCTTCTTCTCCATAGGCAATTTGAGCGGCTCGTCGATTTATCGTATTCACAACACTCACCACCTGGGGAAATTTTTGGATCAATTCATTCACAAATTCTTTTAGCTGATTCCGTGCAGGCTCCTGGGTTACCACATTAACCATATAATTATTATCAAAAAATGATTTCCGGATAACCAGAAACCGAAGTTGTCCTTCATGAGTCTTTAAATGATAAATTGGTATACCGGAGTTTAACAAATACCTCTGCGAAAAGTTTAGTATCCGATTCATTGTATTATCTTGTAACCAGCATTTTTCAATATGCATTACCCTGTCGAATGAACCGGGAACGTGGAGACCAAGCGCAGCATCTTTTTTTATGTCAGGATTTTGCAATTCGTCGGGGGGAAGCCATTTGCGATCTGTAAAGGAAAATTCCATTTTATTACGATATCCAAAAATTAATGGAGATGGAATTGTGGGATGGAGAGTTTCAGGTTCTATTTCACCAATTTGTTTCAGACTTTCCTCAACTTGTTGTCTTTTAAAATCGATCTGATTCTGATAATCAAGATTTTGCCATTTACATCCCCCGCAATATTCGAAATGTTCACAAGGTGCTGGGTGTTTTAAACGGGAGGCTTTATTCAAATGAACAATTTGCGCTTCAATATAATTCCTTTTAACTTTGCGAACTTTGACAGTTGCGGTATCTCCGGGAATACCTCCCTCCACAAAAACAACTCTATTGTTAACCCGGGCTAAACCCTTTCCACCGAACGCCAGTTTATCAATATCAATTTCTAATTTCTGTCCTTTTTTCATATTAAAATTACTTTAAAGTAAGAAATTAACTTAATCAACATTTTAAATTTAAGCCATTGGTTTCTATTATTCCGTACAGCAAAAGTTTCATTGGAATCAAATTAACGGGAGGTAAAAATACTACAAATAATCCCCTCAACATATTTTTAAAAAAGGGGGAAGACCAATGAGGAACTTCCCCTTTTCAATTAAGTCAATAAATTTTCTTATGCGAATGCAGCCGTTTTTTCATCCACCAATTCACCCTTCATATAGGTTTCGTATGCGGAAAGATCTAATAAACCATG
>CAZVKP010000616.1:0-1851 GCA_964627635.1 uncultured Calditrichaceae bacterium
CTACTAAACCAATATATCAATCGAAAATGTCATGCTTTTTTAAAACTCACAGAGTTTTTGGGAGTTTCATCGACCACCAATTTAAAAATATCCGGCCTGGCATAATGTCCTGCTACGTCAAGATCCATTTTCCCCCGATTAATTTCAGCCATATCCAGTTCCGAATATAAAATTCCTTCCTCATGGTAAAGGGGGCCTGCAATTATCTCTCCAAATGGATTAATAATTGCACTACCCCCAGCACTCAACTCATTCGGTAAATGCTGTAATTCTTGGATTCCATCCAGATCCGGCGGATACATATCTTTTGTAACATATTGATTGCAGCCCAACACGAAACAGCGCCCCTCACAGGCAATATGCCGTAATGTGGATTGCCAGGTACTTCTGGCATCCGCAGTTGGCGCCAGGTAAATATCAACACCTTTATTATACATTGTCATCCGTGCTAAAGGCATGTAATTTTCCCAGCAGATTAAACCACCCACTACGCCGAATTCGGTGTCAATAACGGTGAGTGTACTGCCATCCCCCTCTCCCCAAATCACACGTTCGGTACCGGTTGGTTTAATTTTACGATGTAAACCTATGAGCTCCCCTGCCGGACTAAAATATAACAGAGCACAAAACAAAGTCCTGTTGGTTTTAGATTGCAAACGCTCAATGACTCCGATTGCAATATAAATTTGGTTTTGTTTAGCTGCTTTGGCTACTAAATCCGTGGTTGGTCCGGGAACCTCCACACTGTTTTCCCAATATCGCTGCCATAGATGTCTCCCTTCCGGACTACGGCTTCCTACCACAGCACCAAAACTCAGACCACGTGGATATGCCGGAATGAATGCTTCCGGGAACAGAACAAACTTGGCACCCTGTTCTGCTGCCTTTCGTACTAAGTGCACAGCTTTTTGAGCTGTGGCTTCTCTGTTGAAAACCACGGATGCAGCCTGCACAACTGCAACTTTTACTGACGAAAGTATATCCGGCATCTTACACCTCACGAAAATATTTTAAAATGTCCAAAAATAATTCACCCCTAACTGATAAGTATAACGAAATGTACATTAAAAACATTAGTGATAAGAAAACTCGTATTTTTTCTCTCCGGCAGTCACTTTAAATGGCAAATAATTCTGTTCCGGTGGAAAAGGACAGGTCGCATAATGGCTGAACACACAAGGAGGATTATAGGCTTTATTGAAATCAATAACAGTAGCACTGTCCGCACCCGGATTATCGACATAAATATATCTGCCAGCCCCGTATGTTTGTGTACTGTTAGTTTTATCAGCAAAGATGATGAACCACCGTTCATCATCCGGTTCAGCAATGGGGTCCAATTCGTATTTCTCACCTTCAATTTCAAAAACCAACGCACCGGGCGAAGGAGATTGATTTACTGTGCCCAATATGGTCGGCACCTCTATGGTTTTTAGCGGATCATATGGCTTAAGACGGGCTGTTACTCTCCATTTGGGATTAACGGGAAATCTTTCAATTCCCTTAAATTCGTCTAATCGCCGGTGATTCGTATCCCATAAACGCACCGCAAATCGTTCGCCTCTCTTTATGATTATCCACCTTAGAGAACCATAATTCAGTCGAGTTGGATCACCTGTTACATCAGGTCGCATTTGAAGTCTTTGGATAGGTTCGTTTTTATGCATTACTTTAACATTTTGATTGATTTCTACAATAATTGTACTATCATGTAAGATAAATTTACCCATGAAATCGGGGGCTTTATTTTGGGGGAATACAATATCGTTGGAAGAATCAGCGCCAAAACTATTCTTTCCTTCTTCCAGCCAAAATAAACCTGCGAGTGTGAGCCAACCAATTGGCTTTTTC
>CAZVKP010000617.1:0-1850 GCA_964627635.1 uncultured Calditrichaceae bacterium
ATGGTGTAGGGAAAACTGTCTTCGCTGGGCAACACTCTTTTCAGAGAGCGCTCGGCTAAATTTCCATGACCAATTTCACGACGTCCCGGTCCACGAAATGGCCGGGTTTCGCCCACACTAAACGCTGGGAAATTATAATGCAGCATGTAACTTTTGCTGCTTTCACCTTCCAGGGTCTCCACCAACTGTTCATCAATTTTGGTCCCAAGCGTGGTTGCTCCCAAACTCTGCGTCTGGCCCCGGGTAAATAGCGCCGAACCATGCGCTCGCGGTAATACACCCGCCTCACAGCTTATTTCCCGAATATCATCCAACCCTCTTCCGTCTAACCGCAATTGCTGTTTGATGATCATTCCACGAACTTCTTCTTTTTCAATATCGTGGAAAATTTCCTTGATGAGACCGTGATACGGTTCATATTCTTCACCAAAAGCTTCCAGCATTTCTTTGCGTATTTCATCCAGTTGACTGTTTCGGGATTTTTTATCTTTAATTTTTACTGCTTCTAAAATTTTGGCATGTGCAAAATCTCGTACTTTTCCCAACAGTTCTTCGGGAATCTCGGGTTCTTTGACTTCCATTTTTTCCGGATTTATTTCCGAAATTAATTCTTTTTGAACCGATATAATTTCTTTAATAAAATCATGCCCAAATTTTAATGCGCCAATCATATCTTCTTCGGAAATTTCTGCAGATTCACCTTCCACCATAGCAATAGATTCCTCAGAGCCGGCGATAACCAGTTCCAATTCGCTTTCTTCAAGCTGGCTGAAAGTGGGGTTAATAACAAATTCACCGCCAATTTTACCGACCCGCACAGATGCGATGGGTCCCTGAAAAGGAATATCTGAAATTGATAGCCCCACAGAGGCACCAATAGTTCCCAAAACATCCGCATCGTTTTCCTGATCGCTGCTGATCACGAACACCACGATTTGTGTATCGTTCTTGAATCCATCGGGAAACAATGGACGAAGCGGCCGGTCGATTAGCCGGGCGCTTAAAATCTCTTTTTCAGAAGGTCGCCCTTCCCGTTTGAAAAAACCGCCGGGAATTTTTCCGGCAGCATAAGTCCGTTCCTGATATTCTACTGATAGTGGGAAAAAGTCTAAATCTTCCCGGGGTTCTTTACTCGCAGTGGTGGTAACCAGTACCATTGTATCTGCATACCGAACCACTACCGATCCATTGGCTTGTTTGGCCATTTTGCCGGTTTCAATTGTCAGCAGTCGTCCGCCAATTTCCATTTCCTTACGTAAAATCATTATTCCTCCATCCCGGTTATCTTCGTAATCCAAGTTCCTTGATTAGTTGTCGATAACGATTGATATCTTTTTTAATTAAATAATTTAATAAACGGCGACGTTTACCTACCAGTTGAAGTAAGCCGCGCCTTGAGTGGTGATCTTTTTTGTGGGTTTTCAGATGCTCGGTTAAATCTACAATCCGGCGGGTGATTAAGGCAATTTGAACTTCCGTATTGCCGGTATTTTTTTCATCACCGCCAAATTTACTGACCAATGAGTTTCTGTCTTCCTGTGTTAATGACATCGAATTCCTCCAAATTTATAAATTTTTACAGATTTCTTTATCTTTTTCCATTTGTTCTTTTAATTCCTGCGATGTTGAAAATTTCTTTTCAACCCGTATAAATTTTTTAAACTCTATACTAATTGATTCTCCGTATATAAAACTGTGAAATTTAAATATATGGACTTCTATTGTCAAGGGATCAAAATTAAAGGTAGGGCGGTGCCCGATATTCATCATACCGGAATAACGGTTGCCCTTGTATATAACATCCACTGCATAAACGCCGTTTTTGGGGATCATTTTATTTGATTGGGGTA
>CAZVKP010000618.1:0-1793 GCA_964627635.1 uncultured Calditrichaceae bacterium
AATCCGCCGTAATTAAACCAATCTGTGTTAAGTGTCGGAACTCCTTCCCGCAGCCGTTTATTGTCCACTTTTACGATTACAAAATTATCCCCCGGCTTAATAATATCCGTCACTTCAAAGTTAAACGGTGTAAATCCGCCCACATGCTCGCCTGCAAATTTCCCGTTTATGTAAACTTTTGCCTCATAATTTGCAGCACCGAAATAAATAAACAGCCGATGTTTGGGTTTCTTCTGAACTTGAAAAGATTTTTTATACCAGATGGTCCCTTCATACCAGAATAAATCCTCTCTTTGAGAATTCCAATCTCCGGGAACATTTAAGTAATTATTTTTGACGAAGCGATATTCAATGAGGTCCCACCTGTTTTGAGGCTTTTCATTTTTGAAATATCCGCTCTCCTTCGGTTGATAGCGATAGTCATAATATCCGTTTTCATAGGGATCGATAATAATACTCCAATGTCCGTTCAGTGAAGTGGTCGTTCTTCCATCAATGTTAATAATAAGATCCTGATTTTGAGCCTGTAATCCGGCAGTAAAGATCAGTAAAAGAACCAAAAGGTTTCGTTTCATGATTCACTCCATTGTATATTAACCTATCCAGATTTATTTGTTTGAATCTCCGAGCGTTATAACGATTTTGTCGATTACTAAATTTTGGATAACGATTATGCCCTTAACTCAGGAAAATGCACATTTATATAAATTCATGTCACTATTATTCAACGCCCCACGGAAGTGGTCACCATGTGAGAGAACGCGGAGTTCCGCAGAGAGGACTGTTTGTTAAACTGTCTTTCCCACTTTTGTTTAGCTTATGTAATTTAAAAGCTTGAAGTTAATCATTTCATTTAACTCTGCGTTCTCTGCGCTCTCTGCGATAAGTAATAAACAAAATGGATTTCTAATAATTTTTATTAGTAAAGCTGAGCTAAGGAATTAATCATATTTTGGATTGAAATTCCATTGATTTAGTGAATCGGTGTTTAAGTGTTTTAGGACTTTAGTTTTCAAACGATATAAGAAGAAAAAGATGGATGTATGATTCAAGTTCATATATTTTTTCCGAAATATAGGTATGATCAAACGCTTCTGCAATAAACTCTGAGAATAAATCCACCGGGATTTACGACCTTTTAATAAAATTACTATTGTCTTCAAAATATGCCCCAACAAGCATCCCATTTCAAAAACAATTTGACTCAATTCACGGGATTCCTTATAATCTCAATTCGAATTAAACCAAAGGATTTAAATGGAAGCGAAAACCCAATTTAAGGACGAAGGTGAAGCTCTAATTCAGTTAGCAGAGGCTTATAAGAAAATAGATCAGGAAATTAAAAAAGTGATTATCGGACAACAGGAGATTATCGACCAGTTGCTGATATCGCTGTTTTCCCGCGGACACTGTTTAATCGTCGGTGTGCCGGGATTGGCTAAGACACTGTTAATCAGCACTTTGGCACAGGTGTTGGATTTAAAATTCAGCCGGATTCAGTTCACCCCGGATCTGATGCCATCAGATATAACCGGAACCGAGATTATTGAAGAGGATATGGGAAGCGGAAAAAAAGCTTTTCGTTTTATTAAAGGCCCGGTATTTGCCAATATTGTGTTAGCCGATGAAATCAATCGAACACCTCCTAAAACTCAATCTGCCCTTCTGGAAGCTATGCAGGAACACAAAGTGACAGCCGCCGGTGATACCCATATTTTGCAGGAACCATTCTTTGTACTGGCCACTCAGAATCCCATCGAACAGGAAGGCACCTATCCACGGCCGGAGGCACA
>CAZVKP010000619.1:0-1777 GCA_964627635.1 uncultured Calditrichaceae bacterium
AAATTATCTAAATCTATCGCCAAAAGCACCAGAACACCTGTATGAGCACAGACTTCTCTCTCAAAAATCACATTACGCTTACATTAAGATTTCGGAGGGTTGCAATCATAAATGCGCATTTTGTGCAATCCCCTTGATGAGGGGCAAACACCGCAGCCGTCCTATATCGGACATTGTGCAGGAAGCACAATTGCTGTCGGCACAGGGAGTTAAAGAAATTATTTTAATTGCCCAGGACACCACATTCTACGGGCTTGATCTCTATAAGCAACAACGGATTGTGGCGCTTTTGCAAAAATTGGAGGAAGTTCCGGGAATCGAATGGATTCGACTGCACTATGCATATCCAACCACCTTTCAACCGGAATTGGTGGACAAGATGGCTGAGAGTTCGAAAATTGTGCACTATGTGGATATGCCTGTTCAACACATCAGCGATAAGATATTGAAAATCATGAAGCGCGGTGGCAGCTCCCGGCGAATAAAGCATATTCTAAACAAAGTGAAAGAACGGATGCCAAATGCCGCGCTTCGAACAACTTTAATTACCGACCATCCCGGCGAAACCAATCAGGATTTTGAAATTTTAAGGGATTTTGTAAAAGAATTTCAGTTCGATCGCCTGGGAGTTTTCCCTTATTCACCGGAGGAAAATACCGCAGCCTTTGATCTTGAACATCCCACAGAGCAACAGGCAACACAGCGGCGAACCGAAATAATGAATATTCAACAGGAAATTTCACGGAAAAAAAATCAGGCGAAAATTGGATCGATGCAACGTGTCCTGATTGATGAGGTAGATTATACACATAAAAGTGCACTTGGCAGAACCTACGCGGATTCCCCTGAAATTGATAATGAAGTTGTTTTAGAAAATATTTCTCCGGAAGTTAAACCTGGAGCCTTTTATAACGTTAAAATAATTGATTCAGCCGATTATGAATTATTCGGGCAAATAGTGGAGGAAAAATGAAATTTCTAAAATCTTTAATCATTTTAATAATTATCGGACTGCTAAACCCGATACTTGCCCAGTACAAATCCAGTCCAAAATTAAGCGGTGTCGGTTTACCCTTTTTCCGTGCTGGAATGTTTCGCACATTTAGCGAGGATGGATCAAATCGAATCGTACGGTTATATATCCAGATGATTAATGATGATTTAACCTTTGTGAAAGAAGAGGAACGATTTAAAGCTGAAGTTCAATTCGAAATTTTTGTCACCAATCAGGAAAAAAAGACTATTTTTAACGAAACAATTAATGAAACGGTGGATTCAGAAAATTTTGATGAAACCAATTCGCGAGGAATCACCAACACTTTTACAGTAGATATCCCATTGGAGCCCGATGAATATGACGCAGTGATAAATGTGCTTGATAAAAATACCAATAAACAGGTGAATCGTAAAATTCACTTTAAACTGAATGACATCGATAAACAAGATTTTCTATTGAGCGATATATTGTTTTTTAATGACTTTACGATGGATAGCACCGGTCGAATCACCTCTTTTGAACCTAACTTGAGCAATAATTTTAATGAAGCCGGTAAATATTTTTATTTCTATTTTTCCTCTGTGGTTAAAGATACAACAGACACTCTAAATATTAAATATTTAATTCGTGGTACCCAGGGGGCAATTACTCAGATAAATCAGTATTCTTATGTAAGTAAACCCGCCTATAATAAACACTTTATTCGTATCAATCGTGAACAATTCGATCAAAATCAGTATGAATTACAAGTTATTGCACAGTATCATAACAAACTGATAA
>CAZVKP010000620.1:0-1726 GCA_964627635.1 uncultured Calditrichaceae bacterium
CATTTGGTAACTTGTTTCTATTACCCATCGTTCCATGTTAGTTTGGATAAATTTATGCTTTTGAATTTCATTATTTAACCTCCCATTACAATTTTGCCCATTTTTATATGAACTTGCTTGCATTTAACCGGTAAAATAAATTTGGGACGGTTATGAGAGAATAATTGAGGAGATAAAGATGGTCTTAGAAGATAAGAATTTTAAATTAAAGGTTGGTTTATCAGAAATGCTCAAAGGTGGGGTGATTATGGACGTCACCACACCCGATCAGGCAAAAATAGCAGAAGATGCCGGGGCTGTGGCGGTAATGGCGCTGGAACGAATTCCGGCAGACATTCGTACACAAGGTGGCGTTGCCAGAATGAGCAATCCCAAACTGATTAAAGCGATCCAGGAGGTTGTGTCCATTCCGGTAATGGCGAAATGTCGCATTGGACATTTTGCCGAGGCTCAAATCTTAGAATCCTTGGGAGTAGATTTTATCGATGAAAGTGAAGTTTTAACCCCTGCAGATGAAGAATACCATATCGAGAAACACCAGTTTAAGATACCTTTTGTCTGTGGTTGTCGGGATATTGGCGAGGCGCTGCGAAGAATATCAGAAGGGGCGGCTCTTTTAAGAACCAAAGGTGAAGCAGGCTCAGGAAATATAGTTGAGGCGGTAAGGCATATGCGCATAGTTCAAAGTGAAATTAAAAAGATGACCGTTTTGGGAGATGAAGAATTGGTCGGATATGCCAAGAAAATCGGTGCACCTGTTGAAATCGTTCGATATGTTAAGAAAAATGGGAAATTACCGGTGCCCAATTTTGCTGCCGGAGGTGTTGCAACACCAGCCGACGCTTCTCTGATGATGCAATTAGGTGCCGAGTCCGTATTTGTAGGTAGTGGCATTTTTAAATCTGAGGATCCGGCAGAACGCGCCAAAGCCATCGTTATGGCAACCACCCATTATATGGATTTTGATATCGTGTCCAGAGCATCTGAAAGTTTGAGAGAGGCAATGCGTGGGATTGATATCAGTGAAATCCCGGAAGGTCAGATGTTGCAAACAAGGGGTTGGTAAGTTATTATGACGATTGGCATTTTAGCGGTTCAGGGGGATTTTGAACTGCACCAGAGAATGCTTTCTAAATTAGGCGTTGAATCTGTTCTTGTTCGCAATCCCGAACAATTAAAAAAGTGTGATGGCCTGATTATCCCTGGCGGAGAATCAACTACATTTATTAAGCTATTAAAAGCAAACGATCTTGATAAAGCAATAAAAGATTTCGGTAAAAAGAAACAAGTGATGGGAACCTGTGCCGGATTGATCAGTATTGCCAGAAAAGTTAACAATTTTAGCATGGAAACCCTCAATTTGATTGATGTAGAAGTCGCTCGAAATGCTTATGGACGACAAATTGATTCATTTATTGATTCAATTGACGTGGATATAAATGGGCAAAGGTCTCCGTTTGAGGGAGTTTTTATTCGGGCACCCAAAATTGAAAAATTGGGGGAGGGGATTAAACCAATTGGTTTCCATAAAGGAAATATTGTTCTGGCAGAATCCTCAAATATTTTAGTCGCCACTTTTCACCCGGAATTATCAGAAGACACCCGTATTCAACAACATTTTATTGAGAAAATTAAAAGCTGATACATTCAGGCATATGGATATGTAGATATGTGCATATAAGTGTATGACTTAAGCAATATGTTGATTCCAATCCAATTCATAATT
>CAZVKP010000621.1:0-1712 GCA_964627635.1 uncultured Calditrichaceae bacterium
AAACAATGCCATGATTTCGTAACCGGAGCGGGTATCCAGGTTTCCGGTCGGTTCGTCCGCCAAAATAATTTCAGGATTATTGACCAATGCCCGGGCGATTGCCACCCGCTGCTGCTGCCCGCCGGATAACTCACTGGGATAATGATTGGCGCGGTCTGCCAGTCCCACCTGCTTCAGGGCTTCGGCAGCCAGTCCGCTGATATCAGTGCGCTCGGTATAAATTAAGGGCAGCTCCACATTTTCCTGTGCACTGGTGCGCGGCAGCAGATTGAAGGTCTGGAAAACAAAACCGATCTTTTTGTTGCGGATGCGCGCCAACTTCTCATCGTCCAGTGTACTGACCTGATCGCCGTCGAGAATCACCTGTCCTTCGGTGGGGCGATCCAGACAACCCATCACATTCATCAGGGTGGATTTGCCGGAACCGGACGCTCCCATAATTGCCACAAAATCGCCTTCAGCGATTTCCACAGAGACATCGCGCAGGGCGTGGATAGGCACCCCCTGGTTCTTTTGATAAATCTTGCTCACATTTTGGGTTTGCACAATGGTTTTCATTTTGTCATCTCCTCTTGTATGGTTTATTCTTGTGATTACGTTGTTTTTACAGTTCTATTATCCCTCAGAAAATATTTTGACATTAACGCCATTATTGGATAACAACTTTTTGTCCCTCCTGGAGTCCTTCCTGTATTTCGGTATAACCGCCGCTGCTCCAACCGGTCTTTACCGGACGTGTGACGATTTTACCGCCTTCCAGTAGTTTTATCTTCATGCCATCCGGCTCCCGGTGCAGGGCGCTGGTTGGCACTGCCAGCACATCTTCCCGGCGGTCCAGATAGATGTTCACTGTAGTGGTCATCTCCGGACGCAATTGTTTATCCTTAAAATCATTGATATCAATGGTGGTGATGTAATTGACCACGTTGTCCTGTATTTCGGCTTTGGGATAAATGGCGGTAACTTTGCCATCAAAATCGGTATCCATATATGTATCCACGGTAAAGGTAGCGCTTTGCCCTACCTCAATGCGTCCGATGTCGGTTTCATCCACGTAAGCCCATACCTCCAGCCGGTTGAGATCGATGATGTTCACAAAAGTGGGCGCGGAAAAACTGGCAGCAACAGTTTCGCCTTCCTGGGTGGAAACCGATGCTACCACCCCGGTGATCGGTGCTCGGATTTCGGTGTAGTCCAGTTGCACTTTGGCGTAATCGAGATTGGCTTTTGCCTGTTCATACTGCGCCTGGTTTATCTCAAATGATTTTACCGCCAGATCGCACTGATTCTGCGAAATGAATTCCTGCTCCAGCAGGGACTTCTGACGTTTTAAATCCACTTTGGCGTATTGGTAATTGGCGCGGGCGTTCTCCAGGGCTGCCTTTGCCTGATTGTATTTTGCGCGCAACTCCGTGGGATCCAGTTCAGCGATCAGTTCTCCCTTCTCCACCACATCCCCAATATTGGCGTGCAGCTTCTGAACAATACCGGAAACCCGGGAACCCACCCGCACTTCGGCGCCCACTTTCGGTTTTATGATACCGGTCGCCAGCACGCTGGAACTAATATCCCGACGGGTGACGATGGTGGTTTTTAGCTTGTTAACAGTATCTTCTGATTTGTCCAGCAGAGAACCTCCTAAAAATATTACCACGGCTACGACAAGGATTACGCCTGCGCCGATGTAGAATTTTTTCATTATTATTTTTTCC
>CAZVKP010000622.1:0-1709 GCA_964627635.1 uncultured Calditrichaceae bacterium
GAATTTTTTGGGTAAATTAACATCTACAAGGAAAGAATATTCTTTAGGAGGCTTTGAGGTCATAAGTAATTATACTCTTATCGGAAACTTTTTTGGCATATTCAAGACAAGCTCGAATATCTTCTGGTTCAAGGACAGGATAAGCCTGTAAAATATTTTCCACCGTTTCACCGGCGGAAAGATAAGAAAGAACTGTGGAAACCGTAATTCTCATGCCTCTTAATACCGGTTTACCATTGCAGATATTTGGATCGATAGTTATTCTATCCATCAGGTTTTCATCCATAATTGCACCATTTCTCTAAGCATTTATTAAAAATTTAAAGAAAATGAACTCCTGAAACAATCTAATATTTCTTATTTTTCAATCGTTCCACCACAATTCATTGTGGTGGCGGGTTAAACCGGTATTGAACTAACGCTATGATTTATCATGAGGGCTGCGAGGAACGCGCAAACCAAATCAACCGCTTCAGCAATTAGGCAGAGGTGAAAGGTAGAAGGGTAAACGTGAAACTTGAAATGGTTTATTGGAAGATGGTAAAAATGGAAAAAAGTAATATTGAGAAAAAGGATGTTCTGGCAATTACCGCGATTATTTCTCAGAAAAAGCCATGACTAAAAGCGAAACTTCCCTGTCCCAATTTCGGGATTAATTATTCACCACATTAAAAATCATTGCTTATCGGGTAAATATTCACTCTCGTAGCTGCCGATGAGCGCAAGACAATTCTATTAAATATCACCCAATTCATGCAAAAGGGTATCTATTTGATCTTAATAAATTCATCAACGGTAAGCCCACTTTTTCTTATCAATCCTCGTAAAAGACCGGGTGCCAGTTCCTTATGATCCGGGATGGCCAAGGTGGGTCTCGATTCATGATATAGAATCATATGACTGCCTGTTTGATGATCAACAGTATATCCAACCTTTTTAAAAACTTTTACTGCCTTTTTGCCAGAGATGTTTGACAAAATACCCATTTTAAACTGTTATTTCTCCTATGAATATGTCACGCAGTTCAGTCTCTTCAACTCTGTTGTGTTTTCTCTCCACATAAAGCCAACCATTAATGGCATCTTTAATATTCTCTAATGCTTCATCCATGCTTTTCCCCTGGCTCATACACCCAGATAAAGCTGGTACATCCACCACATAACCCTGATATTCAGTATCATACATGATAATAATCTTGTAATTCATTATATACTCCGTTTAAAAAGTTAACACTTTTATGTTAATGTACTCATCGATTATTGGCAAATCAAGAACCGTTGGTATCAGTCTCCAAATAGTCATATTCCCTACTTAATTTCTACAGTTTTTGGATCCATATCTGTCGATTAAAACCTTTCTCAGTGTAAAATCCGCAATTGCTCCGAGAAGTGAATGATTTCATCCCGAAGCGCAGCCCGGATAGATGCGTTTTGTTCGGGATTGGCTCTTTTTGTGCCTATCAAAAAGAAAAAACTGCAATTTATCACCACAGTAAATTGTGGTGCTGGTTCAATTTCATGTTCGTCTCTCAGTCTCGCGACTGCCTACTGCTTTCTGATTTCTGCTTTCTGCTTTCTGCTTTCTGCTTTCCGACTTCTGACTTCTGTTCTCTGATTCTGTTCAGGAAGTTACCTTATTTCTTGTCCTTTTCTTTTGTGGATTGACACTAGCTGGCGTACTTATATCGTAGAGGTAATCCGGGGCAACAT
>CAZVKP010000623.1:0-1699 GCA_964627635.1 uncultured Calditrichaceae bacterium
GTAAGTCCCAATCCGAATACATTTAATGAGGAGGATTTAGGCGAAAAAAGCGGCGTTGCTTATATAGACGACTTTGAAGGAAGCGAACGTACAACTCCCCTGGGAGTGGTTTATCGAGGTTGGTCACCAGCTTCCGTTCCGGCAAGATTCCGCATACCGGAAGAAAATATAGATTTTGATGTACCTATATCAGATGACTCCCTCATGTATCAAATGGATGATAGCCGGGTACGAATGTTTTGGTATAATCCTTACAACCAGGTACCGATTAATGATATTTGGCCAAATAAGGATGTTAATGCACAAACAGGAACAACCACCAATGTATTGAATTTGCGCTGGCGTAATCCTGAAATACCGGACAGTATTGCATGGGCAGGGATTATGCGTAGTACAGCCAATTTCCCGGATCAGAATAAAACCAAATTTATTGAATTGTGGGTGCAGGGGCGAACCGGGCAGGTTAATATTGATCTCGGAAGGATAAGTGAAGATTACTATATTCGTGATAATACCTTTACCTTTAATGGTCGTAAATCTCTCCGTAATTTGAATACCGAGGACATTAACCTCAATGGATTGCTGGATGAAGGCGAGGATATTGGGTTAGATGGTATACCCAATGGGCAGCCGAACGATGATCCAAGGGACAACTGGGAAGGTCCCGACCAAAATAAAGGCTTGTTAGCGTTTTTAAATATTAATGGAACAGAAGGAAACGGAACTGCAAAAGGAGCCAAATATCCCGATACAGAAGATTTGGATGGAGATGGCGGCTTGAGCCTGACCAATGAATATTTTACTTATTCCTTCGATCTTGAGGAGAAGATTCATCCTTATATCAAGGGTCGTACAGTCAATCCGGATCGGGGAACCGAATGGCGATTATATCGGATTCCAATCCGCAATTTTAATCCGGATTTTGTGGTCGGTCAGCCGGATACCAATTTTCGGGAGGTGTACTTCGTCCGGCTTTGGATAAACGATTTACCTCAGGATGATACCCTGCGCACTATTCAGATTGCCACCTTCGATTTTGTGGGGAATGAATGGGAAGAACGCGGTGTGGCACTAACTGAAGATTCACCGTTTGTGCGGGACGACAGTCTGTTTAGTATCGCTGCTTATAACACCGAAGAAAATGTGGAAGAAGTACCCGGTGGTCCGGAAGCATATCATACACCTCCCAATGTTAGCGGAATTAAAGACCGGGTTACTAAAGCAATTAGCAAAGAGCAATCTCTGGTTTTACAATTGGGAAATCTGGAACCGGGTGCCAGAGCAGAAGCGACCAAACAGTTGTATGAGAAGTTAAATTTCATCAATTATGGCAAGCTCAAGATGTTTGTTCACGGGGATCGGGATTTACCAATGCAGGATTCTCCATTAGAATTTTATATGCGTTTTGGCCCGGCAGAAGGTATTTACTATGAAGTGGGGGGGCAGGTATTTCCACATTGGGACGAGAGAAACTATCTCGATTGTGTATTGGACGATCTTGCAAAAACCAAACAGGTGGAATACAAAATTGGTGATACCAATGACGGTAAACCCATATATTACCGGCAGGTTCCGGGAGATCAGAATCGATATTTTAAAGTGGTGGGTGAGCCCAATTTACGGAATATTAACTTCCTGGTAATAGGTGCCAGAAATGTGAGTGAATTACCCATTGAGAATAAGGAAATTTGGCTGGACG
>CAZVKP010000624.1:0-1684 GCA_964627635.1 uncultured Calditrichaceae bacterium
GTGACAGAAATGAAGAAAAGGGGTTATCATCAGGCGCCTGTATCTGAAGGTCAAGTATCCCTGAACACATCCTCAATTGCAGATTTTCTGAGAAATACAAAACTGCCGAATTCATTGAATGAACCGGTCTTGGTAATTACCCCCTCTATTCGAAAATTTGATGGACGAAGTAAAGATTTACCCTTGCTCACAGAGATCCCTGATCCGTTGACCACCATCTCCTATGGAGAGTGGATTTCAGTGTCATCAGAAACAGCAGTTGATCTGGGTTTAAAAGATGGGGATGAAATAGAGATATCCGCAAAGCAGACAACAATAATCGCTCCTGTAAAAATCCAACCATTATTACCATCCAATGTTTATTCGGTAGAACGAGATTTAATTTCGGTTCCGGAAACTCAAATCGAACCACAAAGTGCTGAAGCGTCCTGGTATCTGGAGAATATCTCTGTGTCAAAAACCGGAAAAAAGGTGAGCATTCCGGTTTTAGCGGGTTCAATGGAAGAGGGGGATCGGGGGATTTTACCCCATCAGGAGGAACATGGTCATGGGCACGGTGGAGAAGAACGAGAGTGGTATCCCGAACATGAGCACGAGAATTACCGCTGGGGAATGACCATTGATTTGGAGAGTTGCATCGGTTGCAATGCATGTTCGGCTGCTTGTTACGTGGAGAATAATATCCCGATTGTGGGCAGGGAGGAACATCTCAAAGGTCGGGAAATGTCCTGGATTCGAATGCAACCATTTATTGATAAGAACAAATTTGTCGAATTTGTTCCCATGTTGTGTCAGCATTGTGATGATGCTCCATGCGAGCCGGTGTGTCCGGTATATGCTGCCTATCACAATCCTGAGGGTTTGAATGTTCAGGTGTATAATCGTTGTGTGGGAACCCGCTATTGCTCAAATAACTGTCCTTATAAAGTGCGCCGGTTTAATTGGTTCGATCATCGGTTACCGGAACCTTGGGATAAAATGTATAATCCTGATGTCTCAGTTCGGGATCGCGGAATCATGGAAAAGTGTACATTTTGTATCCAACGGATTCGCGATGCAAAAGATCATGCTAAAGATGAGGGACGTTTGGTCCAAGACGGAGAAATTACGCCTGCTTGTGCACAGACCTGTCCAACCAATGCCATTACTTTCGGTGATATTGAAGACAAAAAATCAGGAGTTTACCAGAAAGCCCATTCAGATAGAGCATATCGGGCATTAGAAGAACTTGGGACAGAACCTGCCGTACATTATTTGCAGAAGAAGAACGGAAAACATGAGGTTTAATTATGATGAAGGAAATTGACTACAATTCACAACTGGAGCAAGATGTCCTGGCAGCAATGCGGAAGCCCAGTCCATGGTACTGGGTGGCGTTAGTGGTATGTGCATCCTTTTTTGGGCTGGGCATGTTACTTTGGCTTTACCAGATGATAGAAGGTATGGGGGTTTCCGGATTAAATAATCCGGTTGGATGGGGCGTTTATATTACCGATTTTGTGTTTTGGGTTGGTATTGCGCACTCCGGGACACTCATCTCCGCCATTTTATTTCTCTTCCGGGCTAAATTCAGAAACGTTTTTAATCGTTCCGCGGAAGCAATGACGGTATTTGCGGTGATGACTGCGGGTTTATTTCCACTTATTCATCTGGGTCGTTCCTGGTTGTTCTATTGGCTTTTTCC
>CAZVKP010000625.1:0-1676 GCA_964627635.1 uncultured Calditrichaceae bacterium
AATTGACCTGCATAATAAAATTAGGTAACTTTATCAACAAAATGATATATATTGAAATAAATTGATAATGTATTTTAAAAGGAGGCGGATCAATGAGCCAAAGTAAAGCAAATCTATCTGTAGATTGCATTGTAAGTACATATTTAATATTCACTTTTATCTTTTTAATTTCTCAGAATTTACTGTGGAGTCAGCAAGTGCAGGACAATTCAATAGACAGGAAAAATATATCCACATTTTCAATCGTTGCCCGCGATTCTACTGCAGGCGAATTAGGAGTTGCGGTAGCATCGCGTTTTTTCGCGGTCGGAACAGTAGTGCCGTGGGCGCAAGCAAATATTGGTGTAGTGGCCACCCAATCTTTTGCCAATACCTCATTTGGTTGGCGGGGGCTCGATTTACTCTTTCAGGGCTTAACACCGAAAGAAACGATTGAAATCCTGTTGAGAGACGATGACAATCCGACTCAAAGGCAAGTTGGAGTGGTGGCTGCTGATGGAAAATCTGCAACTTATACCGGTAAAAATTGTTTAGACTGGGCAGGTGGCAGACACGGGCCGGATTATGCCATACAAGGAAATATTCTTGCCGGTGAAGCAGTTGTGGAAGCAATGGAAAAAACTTTTCTGGAAACCGAAGGTACTTTAGCCGAGCGCATGTATGCTGCTCTTTTAGCCGGTGAAAAGAACGGCGGTGATTCAAGGGGAAAGCAATCTGCCGCCTTGTTGGTGGTAAAAGAAGGTGCCGGATACGGAGGGTATACGGACCGGGCAATTGACATCCGGGTAGATGATCATGCGGAACCGTTCAAAGAGCTTGGGCGGCTTTTAAACATCGGACAAATGAATTACGCCTGGAATGAAGGCTGGACACTATTTACTCAGGGTAATTACACAGAAGCACTGCCTCCCTTGGTGCGTGCCGCGGAACTGGCACCAAACAATGCCGAAGTATATTATGACCTGGCAGTTGTGAGAGTGTCGGCTGGTAAACTCAAGAAGGGATTGTCTGCATTGAAAAAAGCTATACAATTAAATCCAAAATTGAAAAAACAGGCTCAAGTGGATCCGGACTTATCCGATTTAAAATCAAACTCTGAATTTCAGAATCTGATTAAATGATCTCCCGAACTCATCAATTTTACTGATATGCACCGGTGATGATTTGAAAGCAACGAGAAAACAGATAGTCATATGCCCAAATTTTAATATTATGGAAAAATTAGTCTTTTCGCAGCTCAAGTGAGTAATAACTAAGCTATATCTGGAAAATTTTTGTTGACAAACTGTCTGACATGTTTTGGAAAATTTATTGAGTTTAATATAGGAGACTTTCGTAGCGGGCTGATTCAAAATCGTTCAGTTCATTATTCATTCTTTCTTCTATATCTACCAAAGGTATTAAATCATCAATTTTTTGACGCAGCCAGGAATTTCCTGCCAGAATATCTATGGGCAATTTTTGGTATTCATATTCATAAGGCGGCTCCTTCCATTTAAATTCCTGTGGATAGAGTTCTTTTATCTCCTGTAAAAGTGCGATGGTGCTTAAAACGGGTTTAAATGCATAATGATCAGTTACATGAATAAATACACCCTGACAGACCTGATCGTGAAATTTATGAAAAGTCGCGACGGTTTTGGTGGTTTCCATTCGGAAGAGGTCGTTGATGTTGG
>CAZVKP010000626.1:0-1668 GCA_964627635.1 uncultured Calditrichaceae bacterium
TATATTACTGGTGGTCTTTAGACACCTGGAATATGCACATTTATTTTATCGTCGGTCTTTACTCGCTGGTGATGAACTATCCCCGCAAAGATTTGTATTTAGATATACCATACCTGGCAAAGGAAGCCAGGCAGGAGCAACAAACTGAAGAAGAGTAAATTACAGTTCTATGAAAAAAACCATAATTACCGTAAATTTATACAGAGATAAACATTTTGTATAAAGAAAAAAAATTTCATGGGAGGACTCATGATCAGTTCCAATACAGTGGGGAATACTCCCCAAATTGCCGGTTCAACTTATGTTCATCCAACTGCTGTTATTCAGGGAAATGTGATTATAAGTGGGAATTGTTTTATTGGTCCCATGTCAATTATACGTGCAGATGAGGTGGATGAGGACGGAAAAGTAGAACCGATCATACTCAAAGAAAACTGCAATATTCAGGACGGGGTCATTATACATTCCGCCAAAGGAAAATCAGTGCATATAGGTCCGAATGTGTCCATTACCCATGGTGCGATTGTTCATGGTCCATGTACGGTTGAATCCGGATGTTTGATCGGATTTAATGCAGTGGTGTACAATGCCTTTCTGGAAAAAGATGTGGTAGTCCTTCACAATGCAGTTGTGGAAATGGTCACCATTCCATCAAAAAAAGTGGTGCCGGCAAATACCACTGTTATTTATGCGGAAGATTTTTCACGGCTGCAGGAATATACCCCCGCTGTGGAAAACTTTTGCCGAAAGGTCATTGATACCTACAAGCAATTAACTTATGGATATTTGTCCAGCTCAAAAGGTTGATTCAATCAACATCTGAGATTCATCGGTATCACCTTTTAACCACGGTAATCATTAAGTTTTATGAAACTTATTTAAAATTCATACTATAAGCTCATTCCAAACTGACAGACTGTGTGAAAACTAGTTTCTAAATGATAAATATTAATCAGAAAGAATAAGCAATTTATAAACAAACAATTTTAATTCTAACTCTGACTATTGAACACCTACGGCGTTCATAGTTTGTAGGGCAATTTTAATTTCTACAAATATTGAATTCTTAGAGGAATTCGAAGAAAAGTTCCGTAGGAACTTAATATTTGTAGCAGTGAAAAATTGAAATATTTAAAACTCATGGTTGAAAATGGCACATCGAACGCTTAAATCCGGCTATCAGAATTTAACTGAAAGATTGAACCGTTTTCCTCAGGGTGCGCCGCCATCCCAACTGCTACATAAAATTCTCACCATTCTCTTTTCTGAAAGCGAGGCAGACCTGGTGGCATTACTTCCCATCAAACCGTTCAAAGTAAAAACAGCCAGTGAGAATTGGAAATTACCACTCAAAGAATCCCAAAAAATCTTAGATGAACTGGCAGGCCGGGGTATTTTAGTGGACGTAGAACAAAACGGTGAACATGTTTATACTTTGCCTCCGCCCATGGCAGGCTTTTTTGAATTCTCCATGATGCGGGTTCGAAAAGATATTGATCAGCACATTCTAAGTGAGCTATTCTATCAATATTTAAATGTCGAAGAAGATTTCATTAAATCGCTGTTCGTAAATGGCGAAACTCAACTGGGCAGAGTGTTTGTAAACGAAACTGTATTGAGCAACCGGAATGCTCTGCATGTGCTTGATTACGAGCGTGCCAGTCAGGT
>CAZVKP010000627.1:0-1644 GCA_964627635.1 uncultured Calditrichaceae bacterium
ATTAATGGGTTATGGCATGTATAATTAGGGTTATCGCTTGGAACATCCGTTATAACCACGCGATTGGGCAGGATTCATTAATTAGAATCCCTGATGCCAAGGAGCTGACCTTTGTGATATACTCCGGATATTTTGCAGTTGTGTCCATCAAAATCGCCGCATAAACAGGCCAGCACATTTGCTACCAAGCTCCTGAATCGCTCTCGCATCTGGTCTAACTTATCTCAATTCGTTCCCCCTTCCTCTTTCTAATCTCCTCCAAATAATACTCCAATCCACTTACTTTTTATCGATCCAACTTTTTTATGTTTTGAATTACCAATTATGCCCCTGGCTGATGATTCTCTGCAATTGGTGCATAATGCCTCAATATCCAGGATTTGATGAGGGTATGTTCTTTGGGGATCGGTATAAATCTAAACTTGCAAATCGTGCACAGCTTTTTTAAGACGTTGAAAAAATATCTGACCCACAATTTATTTTATCTTGTTGTTTCAATGGAAATAAAAGTCGCTAATCAGACGTTTCTTACAATAATATAATAACACTGAGAACAATGAGGAATACACCTATGTGTTGGGCTATAAGAGAGCTATTACTTGCGACTCATATTACTAAAAGTTTCTGCATACTGTTGGAAAAGGAGGAAAATTCGGATAACAGAATAAACTTATAAATAGAGTTTAATGCGCAGATGGTCTTTAACTGCATTTAATCTTTATCCAAAAAGGTGACCCTATTAGATTATATATATATTGTTGCAAATAAAAACAAGAAAGATGATTAGGGTCAACATCTCAATTATAAAAATAATTCTTTAAAATGAATGAAGATTTCACAATACCTTGTAAATCTACTCTCCGGTGAAATTTTATTGTTTGAATCACTATCATGGATATATGAGCTTGCTCTAAGCCAAGCTCTCTATGAATTCTTGGAACTCAATTTGTTGATCCATTATCCCAAGTTTGGAAAGTTAACAATCCTTCTATAAGATATTGCTGTTGCAATCTCTATAAAATATTTTTAATGAGAGCTTAACTTTGTTATGATGCCGGGTATCAAACTAAGCAAGCTATAGTAAAATTTTAAATTGAATTTGTTAAAGGTGCCAGAAGATTAAACAACGGTTTTGTATAAATCATTATTTCGCTAAATGATATAACTTCCATTTATTCTTGGTATACTTAATTGTAATTTTTAATAAATAATTGAGGATTAAAATGAAGTCCAGAATATTTTTTGAATATCCTCATCGCCGTTACAATCCATTAAGCGGTGACTGGGTATTGGTATCTCCCCATCGCACCAAACGTCCCTGGCAAGGTAAACAGGAGTTACCGCCGCAGGAAGAAAGACCAGCTTATGATCCCAATTGCTATTTATGTCCGGAAAATGAAAGAGCGGGTGGAAAGACCAATCCGGGTTATGAACAAACCTTTGTGTTCACCAATGATTTTTCTGCCCTGTTACCGGATACTCCCAACGAGAAGGATAATTCTAAAAAATACTTCAAATGGAAAAGTGTACAAGGAACCTGCCGGGTGATCTGTTTTTCACCCCGGCATGATCTCACGTTACCCCTAATGGATACTAAGAATATTAGAGACGTCGTCAATCTTTGGAAAGACCAGACCAATGAAT
>CAZVKP010000628.1:0-365 GCA_964627635.1 uncultured Calditrichaceae bacterium
GGATGAGGTTTAAATTTAGCTATAATTAAATGCATTATATTTATTTTTTTCCCATTCTGCGGAGTTAAGGTTACAATCATTAAAAAGTTATATTTTAGGTTAATCATTCATTAAAGTGACCGTAATGAAAATTTCTGCGAAAACTGAGATACCACTTATTTTTCCAAAATACCGGTATAATGCCACCTTGTACCGGCCCCACTCTCAACGGCTTATTCCCGGGGTGAATTTGTTTGAGATGTACAAGTTGGGATTTGTGAAAATTAACATTGGCTTTAAATAAATTGACAGAATCCTTTGCTGCCAGCAGTTTGACCGGTGAACCGTCGTCATTTTGGGCATTGAAATGAATTTCCGTGTCTACC
>CAZVKP010000628.1:375-1642 GCA_964627635.1 uncultured Calditrichaceae bacterium
ACGAAATTACCCGATTTATCATAAAAATATTTTTCAATTACGCTAGATCTTGCCCCCGGAATTGGATTTCCTTGTCCGTTGTAGGGTGTAAAAATTCGAAATCTTTCACTTTCAAAAAAATATAGTTCATCATCCTGGATAACAAAAAACTGCCTGCCGCCCCATTCCTCTCCGGTTCCTTTTCCACTGAAAAAAACACTGAGTGTATCGCCCTCAAATTCATTAAACTGAGATCCGCAGAATAAGCATCCGCCGGCGCATTCCGGATAAATGGCGATTAATTGAAAACCGTCTTCATTTTCTTTCCATAACAATAAATCGTTTTTAAAATTACCATAAATATATTCATTATTCTGATGTAACATTGCAAGAGATACAATATACTTGCCTTTGGTAATCGATTCAAAAATCTTTTTGGTGTAAACCCGATCTTTTAATACCGTATTGTCGAACTCTCGTGGTGCAATATCGCGATTAACCACAGCAAATTTGGTCACTGATGAAGCATTATATTCCCCCAAAAGAGAATCAAATGTTGTATTATTAAATAAACGGATTTTGGGATGTTTAAAATCCGGATAGTGATAGACAATCTCCAGATTTTCCAACTGTTTGAAACGTTTGATTTGAATTTTAGTTTTTGCCGAGGCAAGGATGCTGTAGTGAATCGTTAAAACAGGAATAATGATTGAGGTAAACCAGAATAAGCTGCGTTGAAAAATACTATTCATATCAAATGATAAAAAATTCCGTTTAAAAAGTGATTTCCGTTTTCAATAATTAACTAAAATACATTTAAAACACCGATGGTAAAATAATATAAATGACCTGTTTTCTAAAAAGATATTTTATTTTTCCGGTCATATCATAGTAGGCAATCGCTGATACTCTTTCTCTCAATGTGTTTAGCACCAAAATTCAATCCATTACCAGGTTCAAAGTTCAGTTTTCAAGGATTAAATTGCTCAAGATTTTGTTAAAATATTACAGATTCAGTGTTACAGAATCTTGAATGAGCGATATAAACACAGGCAGGAATTTGGATAAGAATTGATGCCGGGAATTTATAAATTCTTTAATTATTAGCTTTCCCGAGAAAACGTCAGATGAAGAATTGAATTATTGAGGGCTGAACCAAAAACCATAAATCGCTTATCAATTTTCCATCTCCTTTCTTGCCTGTTCCCCGAATTTTCCTTAATATTTAGCCCTTAGGTAGTGTCAAAAGTTTCATGAAAAAAAGGGGAGAAAGAACTGATAATCACAA
>CAZVKP010000629.1:0-1634 GCA_964627635.1 uncultured Calditrichaceae bacterium
GCCGGTCAGGAGCCACCAAAGAACCTGCCTGTTTAACATGATCTCCAAGAACCATTCTTAACGCTTTATGTAATAGATGGGTTGCGGTATGATTATACATGGTTGGATAACGATGTTTCTCATCTACTTTCGCTATTGCCCGGGAATGAATAATATTCAGGTTTTTAGGTCCTTCGCAGATATGAATAGTATCTTCCCCCTCTTTTTGAACATCCACAATATCCAACTCGGTGTCATCCAAAATTAATTTTCCCTTATCTGCTACCTGACCGCCACTCTCTGCATAAAATGGCGTATCGACTAAAACAATTTGATAGGTGCCATTTTTTCGGGTAAATTTACAAATATTCGTCTCAGTCTCCAGTTTATCATAGCCTACAAAATTTGATGAAACCGGACAGTGTTGTAAAATATTCCAGTTATCTACATGATCAAATTGTGCACTAAATTTACCTGCACTTCTGGCACGCTCTCTCTGTTTTTCCATTTCCCTGTCAAAACCTTCCTCATCCAGAGTCAACTTTTCTTCATCAGCCATAATTCTGGTTAAATCCAGTGGAAATCCATAAGTATCATACAATTTAAATGCTTCCTCACCAGGAATTACATTCTTGCTTTTTGCTTTCAATTGTTTTACCAAATCGTCAAAAATTTCTATACCGCGATCGAGGGTTTTACTAAAACTCTCTTCTTCAGATTTAATTACTTCCATAATGTAGTTCTGTTTTTCATAAATTTCCGGAAATGCACCACCCATTTTTTCAATTACCACCGGTACCAATTTATAAATGAATGGCTCCGACAGATTTAACTTTCTCGCATAGCGTGCTGCCCGTCGCAAAATGCGTCTCAACACATAGCCTCTGCCCTCATTTGAGGGAAGTGCGCCATCTGCTATGGAAAATGTTAACATCCGAATATGGTCCGCTATTACCTGTAAGGCGGCCTGCTGATAAGTTGTGGCTATTTCATAATTCACCCGAGCATATTCTGCAGCTTTTAAGATAATAGTCTTAAATAAATCTGTATCATAGTTTGAACGTCTATTTTGTAACACTGCTACAATTCGCTCAAAGCCCATGCCGGTATCAATATGTTTTGAAGGTAAGGTGTGGAGCTTGCCATAATCATCCCGATTATACTGAATAAACACCAAATTCCAAAGTTCAATAAATCGTCCGCATCCACCATTTACCTGACAGACATGATTTGCCAAATGGGTCTTATCACAATATTCAGGCCCCAAATCAATATGGATTTCTGAGCAGGGACCACAGGGGCCTGTATCTCCCATCTCCCAAAAATTATCTTCTTCATCAAATCTCAAAACCTGATTTTCAGCGATATCTGTCCCCTTTTTCCACAACGCTTCCGCTTCATCATCGTCTTTATAAACGGTTGCCCACAACTTGTCTTTGGGTAATTTCCACACCTCAGTTAATAGTTCCCACGCCCATTCGATTGCCTCTTTTTTGTAGTAATCACCAAACGACCAATTACCCAACATTTCGAAAAAAGTGTGGTGATAAGTGTCGTGGCCCACTTCTTCCAAATCATTATGTTTTCCACTTACCCTTATACATTTTTGTGAATTGACTGCCCTTTTATAATTTCTCGATCCGGTACCCAAAAAC
>CAZVKP010000630.1:0-1629 GCA_964627635.1 uncultured Calditrichaceae bacterium
AGGCATATCAAATCACGCAAAATGAAAAGTTTGCAAACCAGGCAGTTGAGAACGCCGGCTGGTTAATGGGGAACAATGTTACAGGAGAACTCATGTATGATCCGGCTACCGGTCGCGGTTACGATGGCATCAACAATAAGAATGAGATTAATCGAAACTCCGGAGCCGAGTCCACCATAGAAGCTCTGTTGACATTACAGGCTATAGAACAAAACCAGCTTACAAAAGAGAAATTTTATCGGGCACACAGGATAAAAGAATGAATTGACCAGTGAAGGATAAAAATGTTAAAAAAACAATATTTGCATCAAAACTGGAAGCTGAGACTGGCTTCATCCGATCCTCAAGACATCCCAAAAGGGTTGAAACTTTCTGAAGAAGGAATACCGGCTTCGGTGCCTGGCACCGTGCATACCGATTTACTTTCCAAAGAAATAATCCCTGACCCTTTTTATGGCAATAACGAATTGCAATTACAATGGATTCATGAAAATGATTGGCGTTATGAAACTCAATTTGATCTTCCGGATAACTTTACACTTGAAAAACTGCTTTATCTTGTTTTTGAAGGCTTGGATACAATTGCGAATATTAAACTCAACGGTCAAGTTTTGGGTAAAACGGAAAACATGTTTCGGCGTTATAATTTTCAGGTTCAATCCATACTCAAGAAAACTGATAATTTACTTGAGATAACGTTTTACTCTCCCACACAGTATGGTAGAAAAATGGAAGAAAGTCTCGGTGAACTATCGGTTTCTCATGCACCGGAACGGGTCTATCTCAGAAAAGCACAATATTCGTTTGGATGGGACTGGGGACCGGCATTACCCACTTCCGGAATCTGGCAACCGGTGTATTTGTTGCAGCCGGAAGACCCCCGGATCGATGTGGTTAAATTTCATACTCGCCGTGTGGATGAGGAAAAAGCAAATGTAATGTTGGAGGTGAAATTTGACGGAAATTTAGATAATGTAGCAGTTTTGGCTGTAGAATTGAAAGCGAATGGCAAAAAATTTAATTGGCACTTCGAGCACAACTTAAAAAATCCGCTGAAAGAAGATATTGAAATATTTCAACCTCAATTATGGTGGCCTAACGGCATGGGCGAGCCACATTTATATCATGCAAGGGTTCAGCTCATCAATAAAAATAATAAAATATTAGATGAATGGAATGGGAAATTAGGTATCCGTACCGTTGAACTGCTAACCAGGGATGGAGACCAAAACGCCTTTCGGTTTTTGATTAATGGTCTATCCCTTTTTATAAAAGGAGCAAATTGGATTCCGGCAGACAGTTTTCTGCCCCGAATCTCAAAAGAAAAATTTCGAAAACTTTTGACTACCGCCAGAGATGGCAATATGAACATGCTCCGGGTATGGGGCGGAGGTATTTATGAGGATAATACCTTTTATGAATTATGCGATGAATTGGGGCTATTAGTGTGGCAGGATTTTATGTTCGCGTGCGGGGAATATCCCGAGCATGAAGAATTTCTGGATAACATTCAGATTGAATTACAACAAAATATTGATCGTTTACAGCACCACCCCTCAATTGCTCTCTGGTGCGGGAATAACGAAAATGAGTGGATATGGTATCGAAGCAAAGGAAAGTCTTACAGGG
>CAZVKP010000631.1:0-1603 GCA_964627635.1 uncultured Calditrichaceae bacterium
AACCGCATCCGGCAGCTTGGGGCTTCTTTTCCCGCCAAGCTTGCCCATTATACTGTATGGGTTGGTGAGCGGGGTTAGTATTGATCAGCTCTTTATTGCCGGAATTATACCAGGAATTTTAATGGTGATACTGCTGTCAGTTTATAGTATGTTTTATGTGAGGGATTTAAAAATACCTACTACTGAATTTTCATTTAAAAATGCCCTTCAAGCCACCAGAGAGGCTGCCTGGGAAATACCGTTACCATTTATTATCTTAATTGGGATTTATGGTGGTTATATCACTATTACCGAGGCGGCTGCGGTAACTGCATTTTATGTATTGGTTGTGGAAGTACTTGTTTACCGGGACATAAAAATTAAAACAGACTTACCACGGGCCATGCGCGAAAGTATGGTATTGGTTGGAGGAATTCTGGTGATTCTGGGAGCAGCATTGGGTTTAGCCAATTACATGGTCGATGCCGAAATACCCATGAAAATCTTGAATTTCATGAAAACATTCATCACCAGTAAAGCAGTTTTCCTGATTACATTAAATATCTTCTTATTAATTGTGGGATTTATGATGGACATATTTTCTGCCATCATGGTTATTGTTCCCTTAATTATCCCGATAGCCGAGAACTTTGGTGTCAATCCGGTTCACCTGGGAATCATTTTTCTTGCAAATTTAGAAATAGGTTATCTAACGCCTCCTGTCGGTTTAAATTTGTTTATCTCCAGTTTTCGTTTTAATAAACCGATTATTACGCTTTACCGGTCTGCAATACCGTTTTTGATCATTTTATTGGTCGCTTTAATTCTGATTACCTATGTTCCGGATTTGAGCCTGTGGTTAGTTCGACTATTTTTCAATACGGGATAACATTTGCATTATTAATATATTGAATCTCTCCACATTTAAAGTAGGAATTTACTCATGCTAAAGATTGCAATAAATGGCATTTTTGGAAGAATGGGGCAGGAGCTAACCAGTGCAGTTGAGAAAAGTGAAAAATTCCAATTAGTGGGCGGCATCGATGTGAAAACGCAGGAAACACCACTTGCCAGGCCGGTTAGTGCGAATCCGGAAGATATTGTTCCCACAGCAGATGTGGTCATCGACTTTTCTTTACCGCAAGGCGCCCTTAAAATTCTGGGTTCAACTGTTCGACACAAAAAAGCTTTGATCACCGGAACCACAGGTTTTACCAACGCCCAGCTTGAAGAATTTAAAAAGGCATCTCAAACCATACCCATTGTTCAGGCTTTCAATTTCAGCATTGGCGTAAATTTACTTTCACAGTTAATTTCTCAGGCAGCAGAGGTATTGAAAGACAAAGCTGATATTGAAATAGTGGAAACACATCATCGCAATAAAAAAGATTCTCCCAGCGGAACAGCAGTGCTTCTTTCTCAAGTTATTGCTGAACAACTGAATATTTCAACAGATTCGGATATTCAATTTGGACGACACGGAAAAAATTTAGAACGGAAGAACGAAATTGGAGTTCATTCCCTGCGTGGCGGTTCAGTGATTGGGGAACATCAGGTATTTTTTCTGGGAGAGAATGAAAATGTGGTGTTGGCTCATCAGGCATTGAATCGCAAAATTTTTGTG
>CAZVKP010000632.1:0-1600 GCA_964627635.1 uncultured Calditrichaceae bacterium
GTATAGCAATATTCAAACTGATCAAAATGCCTATCTGGGGGATGGGGTTGAGGTTCATTTAAAATTTATCTTGTATAATTATTAATTAAGCTGAACTAATGACATAATCAAGTAACAAAAATACTCAAAAGGAGGCAAACTCATGGCTTTAAATAAACAATCTCCCAAAATCACCCATTTATCCTGGGGACAGGTAAAAGTTGAGGGAATAGAAAAAACATTTAAAGATGCAAAATTATATCCGGGAGGCGCCAGGGAATGGAACTGGAATGAAACCGGGACCAATCATACCCCAGGCACCCAACCGGCAGATGTGGAAGAATTGCTTGAAAATGGCGCGGAGGTAGTCGTTCTGTCCAAAGGGCATAACGAAATGTTACAGGTAACTGAAGATACCATAAATATGCTGAAGGAAAAGGGAATTACATTTCACATTTTAAACACCGATCAAGCAAAGAACAAATATAATGAGCTGGCAGGAAAACAACCGGTGGGGGCATTGATTCATTCGACGTGTTGAGAGACTTTGTGTGCAAAAGTCAGATTGACTGTTGACTTTTACATCTAATTCAACCTCTTAACAATTTCACTTAAAGAAAAGGATGTCTGGGCTCAAGTGCTTTTGCGAGCATTTAACATTTTTAAAAACTCTTCTGCGGTTACAACTCCAATTTTACTTTCTTTATAATCTTGTTTATTACGGGTAATAATAAAATTGATGGCATTATTGACGGCTGTGTAATACTGAATTGCATCTTCAAAATCTTTGAAATTCGAGTTTAGAGCCAATTCAATAATTTTTTCATCGACAGGCAATATTTTGAGTAATAATTTTAACTTATGTACACTAGCTGTCGCTCTTGCTTTTGATATTTGTTTTCTGAGAATATAATATGTGTTGGCTATAATTATTGGGGACGTATATGCTTTGACTTCCTTTTTATCAATCAAAGTAAATAATCTTGCTGCATGCCGGTGGTGTGGTTTTCTTTTTGCCATTAAATCCAAAATGATATCCGTATCCACAAATATTTTGAACACTACGAATATTTCTCCATAATATAATCGTGATATTCTTTCATGTAGTCAAAATCTTCAGATAAGTCAATAATTCCGGACAATTCCTCCACTAAAGCAGAAATTTCATCAGGTTCAAAATTTTCTTTCTCAGAAATCAATTTAAAATAATTTTCAACCAGATATGATAAACTCTGATCCGTCTTTTTGGCATAAGATTTTGCCCGTTTAATGGTAGCTTTGTCTAACTTTAAAGTCAGTTTAGTGTTCATACATACCTCACATTAATACGCCATAAATTTAGTGATATTATACGTATTATTCAACTATTTTTTGGAACAATGGGTTTCAATACTACACCTAATCCTTCAAATATGTATTAAAAAACTCCGTCATTTTGGTGTATAAATGCACCCGGTCTTTTCCCCTTACCCCATGTTTGTGTCCGGGATAAACAAAATAATCCAGTTGTTTCCCCTTTTTAATCGCTTCTTCCAAATAAAGCAGGCTGTGCTGCCACACCACTGTGGGATCCATCGTCCCGTGGATAATGAGCAAGTTACCTTGCAGGTTATCGATGTAA
>CAZVKP010000633.1:0-1568 GCA_964627635.1 uncultured Calditrichaceae bacterium
GAGTTAGAGCTGGAATATATGGTAAATCAGAATACCGCACTTCATGGTACCGGTTTTACGGTAACCATTGATGCAAAACAGGGAACCACAACCGGCATTTCGGCACACGACAGAGCCCTCACGGTGAAAACTGCCATTAATCCCAAAACAAAGCCGCACGACCTGGCACGTCCGGGACATATTTTTCCATTAATCGCAAAAGACGGCGGCGTTTTACGGCGCGCCGGACACACCGAAGCAGTGGTTGATCTTGCCCGCTTTGCCGGAATGAAACCTGCGGGGGTTTTATGTGAAATAATGGATGAAGATGGACAAATGGCGCGATTGCCCAGACTTAAAGAAATTGCCAGAGAATTTGATCTGAAAGTTGTGACTATTGCCGATTTAATTGAATATCACCGCCGGAAAGAGAAACTGATTAGACGGGTTACTCACGTTGAGCTACCAACTGAACACGGTGATTTTCAAATGGTATTATATGAAAACACATTAGATCCAAAAGATCATCATTTGGCATTATTTAAAGGAAATATAAGCGACGGAAATCCGGTTTTGGTAAGAGTACATTCGGAATGCCTCACCGGGGATACACTTGGCTCATTAAGATGTGATTGCGGCAATCAATTGCACTTTGCATTGAGAAAAATTGAGGAAGAAGGTCGGGGCGCTCTTCTTTATATGAGGCAGGAAGGACGAGGAATTGGATTGGCGAACAAAATTTTAGCATATAAGCTCCAGGATGAGGGAAAAGATACGGTGGAGGCTAACGAAGCATTGGGATTTAAACCGGACTTGCGAGATTACGGTATGGGTGCCCAAATGCTGCTGGACTTGGGAATTCAGAAAATTCAACTTATGACCAACAATCCCAGAAAAGTTGTCGGATTGCAAGGATATGGTTTAGAAATTATTGAAAGAATACCCATAGAGGTGGAACCAAATCCAATGAATGAGAAATATTTAAAGACCAAGAAGGAAAAATTGGGTCATTTATTATTTACAACTCATCAAAATCCCTGATTTTTCACTATAAAAGTAGAATCAAAATTTATTACATAAAATTACATGATAAAAACAGTTAGTTCTTAATAAGGTACTTGTATCAATCGACAATCATCGTGAAATTTAAATGATAGAGGAGTAAATATGCCTGAACATATTCATGGATTACTAACAGCTGAAAATCGAAAGTTTGCGATAGTGGTGAGCCGGTTTAATGAATTTATTTCCCAAAAACTACTGGAAGGTGCACTGGATTGTCTGTATCGTCATAAGGCAAAAGAATCCGATATTCAAATTTTTTGGGTTCCGGGGTCCTTCGAAATTCCCTTAATTGCAAGTAAACTTGCCACCAATCAGAAATTTGATGCGGTAATTTGCGCCGGTGCAGTCATCCGTGGCGCAACGCCCCATTTTGAGTATGTTGCTTCAGAAGTTGCAAAAGGGATTGCACAATCATCTCTTACAACCGGAAAACCAATTGCATTCGGTATTATCACTGCAGATAGTATTGAACAAGCGATTGAGCGCGCGGGTACCAAAGCTGGCAATAAGGGTTGGGATGCTGC
>CAZVKP010000634.1:0-1558 GCA_964627635.1 uncultured Calditrichaceae bacterium
TCCAGTTGCTGTACGGTTTGTCTTCTTCCATGCCCATCACAAAATCGTTGGCATTTTTTTCATCATGTTCATAAAAAATGAATCCTAAAAGCAACCCGACGGTGATGGCAATAATTACCGAAGCAATCAGGCGTCCGAAGGCAAAATCCCAACCTATGGCACTGCCGGTCAGAAATATTGCTGTTACATTAATAGCCGGACCGGTAAACAGGAAGGCTGCTGCCGGACCAATACCCGCCCCGCGCTTGTAAATACCGGCAAACAACGGCAGAATGGTACAGGAGCAGACCGCCAGAATGCCGCCGGATATCGAAGCAATGGGATAAGCGATGTATTTTTTTGCCGCCGGACCCAGCAACTGCAGAATACTGTCTTTTTTGACAAATACCGCAATTGCGCCGGCGATAAAAAAGGCTGGCACTAAACAGGTCAGCACGTGTTCGCGGGCGTATTCATGTAATAGTGCCAGCCCTGACGACAATGATTCAATCACCACATCGGACTGTACCGGCATGAAATAAAATGCAAGAAACGCCAGCACCAGCCAGAAAAATTTTTTAGTTTCACCATTCATCACATCTTTTATTTTTAAAACCAGTTGCATTATACCTTCACCTCAACATCATTTTATAAATTCCACCTTTTGTTCAATAATATTTTTGACATCATTTACAGAAAGCACTTTTCCCTGTGCATACACTTTTTCGTCAATCACCAGAGCAGGAATACGGGCGATGCCATAATGAATAAACCGGTCGATATCCTGAATCTTTTCCACCGCGGCTTTGCTGCCGCTTTCCTGAATTGCCGTTCGCACATTGTGTTCCAATCGCCGGCAACTCCCGCACCTGCTGCCTAATATTTTAATTTTCATCATGATTGAGTATCCGGTTCTTTATGGTGGCTGCCGTCGGGATTTTGCCCTGCAGCACCACTTTTCCGTCGAATCCCAGCCCGGGTGTGCGCATAACTCCGGCAGCCATCATATTATTTAAATCTTCCACTTTTTCTATTTGAATATCAGCGCCAATCTCATTGACTGCTTCCGCAGCCAATTTGTAGAGCTTCTGGCAGTTGGCGCATCCCGGTCCATACACTTGAATGGATTTAATCATTGTTTCCTCCGCTTTTAATTTTTTCCTGGTAAAATTTATTGAACTCTGTTTTGATTTCGTCTCGTACTCGTCGAAAAATTGCCAGCACTTCCTCTTCGGTGCCGGTTGCTTCCGCCGGGTCTTCAAATCCGATGTGCAGTTGTTCTTTCACATCGCCCAGGAAGACCGGACAGGTTTCTTTGGCATTGTCACACACTGTGATTACATAATCAAACGATCTATCTAAAAACTGACTGACATCTTTGGGATACCCTCCGGAGATATCAATTCCGACTTCTTGCATCACCTGAACCGCTTTAGGGTGCACTTTGTCAGAGGGATTGGTTCCCGCCGAACAGACTTCTAATTTATCATTAAAATTTTTCAGAAATCCCTCCGCCATCTGGCTGCGGCAGGAATTTCCGGTGCAGAGAATCAATATACCTGTCATAAGCTCTCCATTT
>CAZVKP010000635.1:0-1538 GCA_964627635.1 uncultured Calditrichaceae bacterium
TAAATGAAATCTGGGGGTGGATTACATCAAGTTTGGGAGCTGGATTGCTGATACCCACTTTAGCCAGGTGGTATTGGTGGAGAATGAATGGGTATGGTTTTGCCGTCGGTACCTTAGCTGGAATGGCAGCTGCTGTTATCCAGAAGATGTTTTTTCCGGATATACCTGAATACGGCGCTTTCATTTTTACGACAGTGTCATCTTTAGTTGGAATGATCATTGGCACATATGCATCCGAACCCACAAAAGATGAAATACTTTTCGAATTTTATAAAAGAACCCGCCCGTTTGGTCTCTGGGGACCTGTTCGGAATAAGATGAAACCGGAAATTATGGAACAAATTAACAGGGAAAATCGCCGTGATATTTTATCCACCTTTTTTGCGGTGCCCTGGCAAATTGTTCTTTTCCTGACATTTATGGCATTAATTTTTAAACGCTGGGACCAATTGCTCTGGCTGTTCATTATTCTGGCTGTACTTTCCATAGGACTTTATTTCAACTGGTTCAGACATCTGTCAACTGAGGTTAAAGTGGATTAAATTATGGTAAACTTTGTGTCTCGTTTCATTTCCGCAATCCCCTTTACTCTTTCCATGGTGGACCAGCGAATGACCTTTCCGGCAGCCGGAAGAGGCGCTTCCAAATTTGGAGATTATTCTTCGGAAGATACCGGGAATGGGGATGAAGTGATTTGTAACGCGATAATAAATACTTTGAAAACTCGGGAATTTAATGTTAAAACCATTTACTTATTCTGTGCGATTTGTGTTATGTTTTTAACACAAATGCTTATAGCAAATCCTGAAAGTTCGTCTATTATCAATAGACCCACTATCGATCAATTGTTTGAACAATTGGCGATTCGCTTACCGAATTCACCTTCACGGGTTTATGCTGTGACGGACCAGGTAGGGGGCTTCTGGGAGGGACAAACTTTTAGCTACAACGGGAGCGGCGGATATAATATTGATGGGCAATGGTTGTTGAAAGATTTTTTTATTCTAAGAGACAATCAGTTATTGGACCGAACCAAGTCCGATCATTTTGAAATACTGCCTCATCAGATTAACAATTCCTGGCAGTCCGAATCGGAAGTAAAGAAGACCGTTCTATTGGGGCAGAAGGGGCTGATTCTCACTCTTCAACATAAAACACATGCTGTCTGGAGCTTCATCCCGTTTTTTGCTGCTAATTCGGATGAATTGATTTTTGAAAAAAGTGAATCGACAAATGTAGTTTTTGTTAGAGATCAATCAACCGAAAATATACTTGCCATTCATTCCACATCAACTGGAATGTGGAAAGAATTGACATCAAAACCGGAATTACCATTTCCCGATAATTTTAGTCGTGAAAATACAATTCAACGGCAATTTATAACGGAAAAAACCAATCAAAACAATATCATCCTTCTGTTTGGTACCGGGAAGTCCGAACTTGAAGCGCAAATATTGAAAATAGCTGAATCACCTTCCCGCTTTATTGAAAAGAGAAAAGATAAAATTGGTAAGCTATTACTTAATTCCTATTTCGAA
>CAZVKP010000636.1:0-1518 GCA_964627635.1 uncultured Calditrichaceae bacterium
ATTTATCTCCCCTTTTTTGTTTGCTTTATAATTTACCTTTTAATCGAACTAAATGCAAATTTAATAATCTGATGAGGAGTTAAAATGAAAAATTTCATATTTCTATTTTTCGCTCTTTTTTTATGGTTGTCTTCGACAGCAGCTATCTCAGAAACAAAAATAATTTATCCAGAAAATCAAAATCCAGGTATTCTTAAATACCAATGGTTAGATGACTCCAATAATTGGCATATCGCATATAGCTATGATGCCAATTACGATTTAGGTCAATATAATCACTTTTTGGGGTCAAATTATAGATATGAGACCTGGAGGAGTGTGTGGACATTTAATATCAGTGAAATACCGGATGGTTCGGACATTAATTCTGCAAAACTTAGTGGAAGTATATCCGGTGATGAAGGTTATTCAGGTCAATTAGTTGCTCTTGATTGGGATTTATTTTCAGACCCGGAAACAGAGTATGTAGCAGTCGGAAATAGTCACACAATCTATATTAATTCTATCAACTATAATACATTTTTCGAGGAAACTGTCAGCGCCTTAAAGGATGAAATACAACAGAATTTGAATAACGACGTTGTCAAAATTGGATTATTGTGTATTCAAGAAACTCAAGATGGAAGTTACGGTAATTTGAATCAATTTCAAATAGAAGTTGATTATACTCCACCTCCCGTGTTTTATGATATTACTGTTAAAAATAGCTTTGAGGGCGGTGAAGTTATTGTTGATGGACAAAATTATGCTTCCGGGACAACTTTTAGCTGGGAAGAAAACACTCAGCATACATTGGAAGCCTTCGATCAGGACTGGCCGGATCCCAATAATTATTTTCGGGTGTTCCAAAATGAATGGATTAAGGGCACTCAAACGTTCACGGAAAATCCCCTCACAATAACCGTCACGGAAAATGCTACCTACAAGGCAAAATTTTTAAGGCGTTTCGATTTTGAAGTGGATAATAGCTTTTTGGGTGCAGGTGGAGGCGGTCAGATTAAAATAGACGGGCAAACTGAAACAGCGCCTTATTTTACTCATATAATCGAGAACAACACTATCGAAGTTGAGGCTATTACTCCCCTAACCAAAAGCCTCAATGGCCGAGATGTAAACTATAATTTCCTCAGTTGGTCAGATGGTTCAACAACAAATCCCCTTAATATCACACCTACAGATCATACAAATATCACCGCCAATTTTAAAGGCCATATGGTTTCCTTTACTTCTGGGGGGAAAGCCACCGCCTTTAACAACAGTCGTCGCATGATCCGGGACAATTCCGGAACATGGCATCTCGTTTATGAAGACAATGGAAGCATTTACTATACGAAATCTACCGGGGATTATTCACATGACTGGGATAAGGAAACTCTGGTAGCAAATGGTAAAGAACCGGCAGCGTAATCCAATTACCAAACCATTATCCCTTAAACAAAACTACCCCAACCCCTTCAACCCAACAACCACCATCGCTTTCAATCTCCCCGCTGAATCTAATATTCTCCTGGAAATCTT
>CAZVKP010000637.1:0-1515 GCA_964627635.1 uncultured Calditrichaceae bacterium
GAGGATTTTTCCTATGAACAACAAGATTGTCGAGTTATTAGGCAATGAGGCTAATGATCTACTTCAGCATCAGTGCAAAACAGTGCCGAAAGAGAAATTGCATTTACCAGGCCCGGATTTTGTGGATCGGATTTTCGGTCCCTCAGATCGTCACATTAATGTTTTGAAAAATTTACAGTGGTTGTTTAGCACCGGGCGCTTGGCTAACACAGGTTTTTTGTCGGTACTTCCAGTGGATCAGGGCATAGAACATGCCGCCGGTGCCTCGTTTGCACCAAATCCGGAATATTTTGATCCGGAAAATATTGTTAAGTTAGCAATTGAAGGTGGTTGCAATGCAGTAGCATCCACACTTGGTGTTTTAGGTTCGGTCTCACGTAGATATGCCCATAAAATTCCTTTTATTGTCAAGTTTAATCATAATGAGCTACTGAGCTATCCCAACACATACGATCAAATCCTGTTTGCGGATGTTGAGCAAGCGTGGAATCTGGGGGCAGCCGCAGTCGGTGCCACCATATATTTTGGCTCGGAAAATTCCGACCGTCAAATCCAGGAGGTGAGTCAAGCATTTAAAATTGCCCACGAATTGGGAATGGCTACCATTTTATGGTGCTATTTACGAAATTCCGATTTCAAAAAACAAGGTGTGGATTACCATTTGGCAGCGGATTTAACCGGACAGGCAAACCATTTAGGTGTAACCATTGAAGCGGATATTATCAAACAAAAACAACCGGAAAATAATGGCGGATATAAAACCATTGGATTTGGAAAGACACACGACAAAGTGTACTCAGATTTAACAAGCGACCATCCCATTGATCTTACGCGGTATCAGGTAATTAACAATTACATGGGACGTGCGGGTCTCATTAATTCCGGTGGGGCATCAGCGGGAGAAAATGATTTGGCTCAAGCTGTTCGTACGGCGGTGATCAACAAACGTGCTGGCGGAATGGGCCTCATCTCCGGACGGAAAGCATTTCAGCGCCCCATGGAACAGGGTGTGGATTTATTGAATTCCATTCAGGATGTGTATTTAGATAACGATATTACAGTGGCGTAAATAATGTGCAAGATGGGGGATTTTTATAATTCCCCATCTTATATTCTCAGACCATCATGACTACTTCAAAAACAAAAATTCTCAAATTATCGGAAGAAAACGAAGAACGAGAAATTGAATTCGAGCTTGAATGGTTACTTTCCCTCTCTTTAAATGAGCGTTATCAACTCATGTTTAAAAGGACCAAAGAGCTATTGGATATATTAGAAAAAAATGGACACCGAAGACCTTCTCAAATCATTAAAAGATCAACAGGTTGAGTTTGTAATAATTGGAGCTACTGCATTTCCGGTGTATGGCTATGTACGAGCTACTCTCGATATTGACATTTTTATCAGACCAACTGAACAGAATGCAAAATCTACCATCGAAGCCCTGGTAAATTTTGGATATGATATGTCCGAAGTAAAAACACAGGACTTAATAACAAACAAAATTCTTATTAG